>DASTGW010000001.1:0-2384 GCA_035718705.1 Terriglobales bacterium
ACGATTCCCTGTTGCAGGGCTGCCTGCCGGGCACCAACGTTTACCAAGGCGCGCTCGGTTACTACGAGAGCCCTGCCTCAACGGATGGACATCTCTTCCTGCTCGATTTCCATCCGTCGGCGACTCCGAACGATTTCAAGAATGGCGCATTGCTTCCCGGAGAAAGTTGGAGCGATCCGTATTCCCCGATCTCGCTGAATGTGACGAATGCTAACAGTAGTGGCATGTCGGTTTCTGTCAGCTATAACCAGCCATGCCAGGCGGCAGTTGCATCGGCGGCTACGTATGCGGCGTCAAGCGCGAGCGGGTCAATCTTCGTGACCGCACCTGCCGATTGCTCCTGGCAAGCTTCTTCGGGTACCAGTTGGATTAATTTCACTGGCGCCACCAGCGGCACCGGGAACGGGTTCGTTCCGTTCACGCTCACGGACAACACTGACGCGGAACAGCGCTTGGGATTTGTCACCGTCAGTCGCGTGAGCGTGGCGGTATCGCAAAAAGGTGCAGCGACCTACATCAAGCCGATGAGCCCGAGCCTGGGCTCAGGAGTGCAGGCGGTAATTCCTTTCGTCTTTGACGATCCGCTGGGCTCCAACGACGTCAACTATGCGCGGTTCTTCTTCGGGAACAGCGAACAGTGCGAAATCGACATGTCGCAGAGCTCAGGGTTCGTGGGCTTCTTTGTGTGGGATGCGACAACCCAAACCTTCAGTCCTTTTATCGCGCCGGGGGACAACGTCACCTACGGAACGAGCGCCTGTTCGCTCACCGGAACCGGAACTACCGTGGCGCGGGTAGGCAATCAGTTGCAAGTGTCGTTGAACATGTCGTTCAACCTGAACTTTGCGGGATCGCATCGTGTGGCCGTGTCCGCCTGCGATGGCGCCTTCACGTTCGGTTGTTCGTCCGATATCACACTCGGTACATGGCAGGTGCCTCTGGCGGCCGCCATCAATCAACTGACGCCGAACACCGGCAAACAAGGCACCAGCCTGTCGGTGACCGCGTTTGGCACCAATACTCATTTTGCCGACACATCGAGCATTGTCGTGAGCGGAACGGGTGTGACCGTGACCGGTATCTCGGCGTTTTCGCCGACGCAGATCAGCGGCACGTTCAACATCGACGCGGCGGCACCGGCAGGACAACGGACCGTGACCATCACTACCGGGACTGAAGTCTTAACAACCAGCTTCACGGTTGGTGCGAGCGGACAGGTCTCGGTAGCGCCCGGAACACTGACTTTCGCCAAACAGGCGGTCGGCACGACCAGTGCGGCTCAGCCGTTGACGCTTACCAACACCGGCAGCGCCGCCTTAGGGATTAGCAGCATCAACGCCGTGGGTGAGTTCGGAGCCACACACAATTGCGGGATGTCGCTCGCAGTCGGCGCAAGCTGCACGATTAACGTCACCTTCTCGCCGCTACTTGGCGGCTACCGGCACGGCAATGTGATCATCAACGACGATTCGGCCGGTGCACCGCATTTCATTGCGTTGACCGGGTTAGGCGAAGCGTCCGTGACGATCCTGCGCCCTGATCGCAGCCAGAGATTCGGCACAACCAGTATGGCGCAGGGCGGAGTGCGCAGCCTGTCCGTGATGTTGCCCGCATCGCGTTCTGCGGATTCGCAAGTTACGTGCAAAAGCGGAGGAGCGCTCGCCTGCTCGGTCACCGGGATTTCCTACGGCGTGGCTGGCACCATCTATGATCTCGAAGTACGTTCACTGAAAGCAGCGGAGGGACGTTACGACCTTCGTCTGCTGATGCAGGACGGACGCCTGCGACGGTCTTTCGTGATCCCAGTCGAGGTGAAAGCCGATAGCGAAGACGATAACAAGGAGAGGTAATTAACATCGTAGTGCGATATACTTAGGCGAATCTGTCTGGAGGAATCCATGCGATTTGCCACCTTCGCCGTTTTGTTCGCCCTGACTCTGTTCTTCCCTCTTTTGTCAGCCGCTCAAGCCGCCTCCTCGGGGAGTGACCAAGCCTCAACCGTGTGCACCTTCGATGACAGCAAGCAGTTCAGCATCCGCTATCCCGAAGTATCTGTGAAAGAAGATGCCAAGTTGCCCAACTCTCCTTGGACACCAAAGCATTCTCCAATCTATCTGTTTACGCAGACGCAATTACAAATCGGCTCAAGCGAGATTCCGGCAGGCGCCTACAGTCTGTATCTCGAACCCGGCAAGACGGATTGGAACCTGATTGTGAGTCGAGACGTAGCCGGCCAGAAATACGACAAAAGCAAGGACTTGGGCCGTGCGGACATGCAGACTGGGACGCTTCCCAGCGCCTCCAAGGTTTTCACCATGTATCTCGGGCACATCGCCCCCAAAAAATGCACCCTGCGAGTGGATTACGGCGCTACCCGGGCCTTT
>DASTGW010000002.1:0-8547 GCA_035718705.1 Terriglobales bacterium
ATGCCGGAGCTGAGAAACAGTCCTTCAATGTAGTTGCGCTTGTAGAAATCGATGGTGAGCTGCACGACTTCGGCGGGCGTGAAGCGGGCGCGTGGGACGTCGCTGGAGACGCGGTTCACGCAGAAGACGCAGTCGTAAATGCAGTAGTTGGTGAGCAGGATCTTCAGCAACGAGACGCAGCGTCCGTCGGGCGTGTAGCTGTGGCAGATGCCGCAGGCAGCCGTGTTCCCCAAGGCGCCTAATTCGGCGCTGCGCTTTGATCCGCTGGAGGCGCAGGAAGCGTCGTACTTCGCGGAGTCGGCGAGGATGCGAAGCTTGTTGTGAAGCTCCATTTACTAAATTGTAAACGGAGAAGAGAAGGCGAAGAAAGAGCCTGCCGAAGTTTGATTTCCTGCAGGTCAAACGCTGTGGTCCAAGTTGCCGTGGGAGAAAGAAAAGGCTCCTTCGCAAGAAGGAGCCTGAGTGGGAGTGGAACGAACTTAGGCGTTAATCACGGTGAGCGGCGATTCTTTTTCTACGCTTCCGCCTGCCTGCGGACCCGTCGTTGGGGGAACGATCGGAGGGGTGGGAGCGTTCGCCAGCTTTTCCTTCACGTACTTCTTGCGCGACGCACGCAGCGTCAAGAACGCTTTGGCTTCCTTGTAGAGGCGTTTGCGCTCCTGGTTGTTGAACATCGCCTTGCGGAGAATGCGGTAGACCGCCTTCGGACGGAAGTAATACTCGTCGTAGAAACGGTGTACGGATTCGAGCACGTACTCGGGAGAGATGTTCGGATACTGGATGTGCGCGATCTGGTGTCCGGCTTTGTCGACCATCGCGGAGCCGGGAACGATGAAACCGTTCTTGACCGCGAAATCGTAGAACTCCGTGCCAGGATACGCGTGCGCGACGGAGACCTGGATCGTCTCAACGTCAAGTTCCTTGGCGAAGGCGATGGTGCGTTCGATGGATTCGCGAGTCTCGCCGGGAAGTCCGAGGATGAAATCACCGTGGATGATGAGCCCGAGCTTGTGGCAGTCCTTGGTGAACTGGCGAGCACGCTCGACGGTGGCACCCTTCTTGATGTTCTTGAGGATCTGCGGATCGCCTGATTCGTATCCGACGATCAGCAGGCGGCATCCGGCTTCCTTCATCGCTTTCAGGGTTTCGTAGTCGGTAGTGACGCGCGACGTGCAGGACCAGGTGAGTCCGAGCGGCTTCAGCTTTTCGCAGACCTCGATGGTGCGCTGCTTCTGGATGTTGAAGGTGTCGTCGTCGAAGAAGAACTCTTTGACGTCCGGCCAAAGCTGCTTGGCTTTCGCCATTTCGTTAGCGATGGCTTGGGCGGAACGCTTGCGCCAGGGATGTCCGCTGAGCGTCTGGGGCCACAGGCAGAAGGTGCACTGGGCGGGGCATCCGCGCGTGGTGTACAGGGCGACGAACGGGTAGAGCAGGAACGGAACGTTGTAGCGGCGGACGTCGAGGTCGCGATGATAGACGTCAACCACGTCGGGCAGGGAATCGAGGTCGCTAATCTGCGGCGCGTCTGGATTGTGAACAATGCTGCCGTTCTTGCGATAGCTGACGCCGGGAATTTCCTCCAACGGCTTGCCCTTGGCGTAGTCGGTGACGGAGTAGTCGAATTCCTTGCGCGCGACGAAGTCGATCGCGGGGCACTGCTTCAGAGTCTCTTCCGGAAGAACCGTGACGTGCGGGCCGACGAAGGCGATCTTCAGCTTCGGGTTTAAGGCCTTGGCGCGGGTAGCGAGTTCGATGTCGCCGGGTAGGCCGGGCGTCGACGTGAAAAGCACGAGAAACTCGTAGTCCTTCAGCATCTCGACGGTCTGATCGAAGCTCACGTGGTGCGGAGGAGCGTCGAGCAGCTTGGAGCCCTCGAGCATGCCCGCGGGGTAGGCCAGCCAAACCGGATACCAGTACGACTCGATCTCGCGAGTTGCCGGCCAACGCGAACTTGCGCCGCCGTCAAAATTCTCAAACGAGGGAGGATTCAGAAACAGTGTCTTTAAAGGCATGTTGTTGATTTCAATATCCTATCATCTACTCACGTGCCAATGGGGACAGCACCCCACGTTTAAAACCCTAGCAGGAGCGAGGGTCAGCCGGGAAGTGGCGTCGGGTGAACTGCGTAATCGTGCATTCAGACGCGAAATAGCAACGCGAAGAGGAACTCCGGATTTCGCCCTATTGTGGGGCTTTAGCCCAAGTGTCGAGTTCACCAGTTGCGCGCAGGAGTTGAAGACGCGCTTTGTCGTACTCGAAGGTGGTGTCGAGATACTGTGAGTATTTGTCAGCGGCCTGGATGCGTGCATTGGAGACGTCACGTGCGGTGACGGTCTGGTTGGGGCCACCTTCAGTTGGATTCGGGCCGGCCGTGCCCGACTGGGCGCGGATTTGAGTGGTCTCCACGTCAGATTGCGCGAGCTGATACTCGAGCTGCGCGACCTCCTGGGCCGCGGCCAACTGGCGAACAGCGCGTTGAAGTTTCAGCGTCTCTTCCGAAACCGTATTTTTTATCTGATCCACCTGCTTACGGGCCTTGATCGCTTCAGCATCTGCTCCGGCTGCGCGTGCGCGCTGTGTGAAGTTCAATATTGGAAAACGGATGCCGATGCCGAAGGTGGCGTTGTTGCGCTGGAATTTGCGGAAGAAATCTTCGTAGTTGTTGTACTTCGAGAAGAGCCCGTACTGGGCGGCAAGGTCGAGCGATGGGTACAGCGCATTGTGCTCACCCTTGGCGCGGTGCTCCTGGGCTTCGGCGTGCTCAGTCGCGACTTTTAGTGCAGTGCTGTTTTCGATTGCTTTCGTCGGCAGGTCGGCCTGCTGGTCGATTTCAGGGAGCTTGGGGATCGATTCATTATCGGTGTCGATTGACTGAGCGGCGAGTCCAGTAAGTTCTGAGAGCTTTTGTCGAAGGACGTCGACGTTGCCTTGCAATTCGGCTTCGCGCATGCGGACGCGGGCGGCCAGCAGTTTGGATTTGGTCAGTTCCAACTGGCTATCGATGCCTTGCTGTACGCGCTGGGAAACGATGTCAGAAAGTTTGGTGGCTTCGTCTTCCTGCGTCTTCAGAACGTTAAGCTCCGAAAGCATCTTGTCGAGTTGAATGTAGGTGAGGGAAGTATCAAGGATGACGTCACGGCGCTTGTCCTGGGAATCTTTCTGCGCGGAAGTCCAGTCCAGTTTGCCGGCTTTGACGAATTCTTTCAGCGACGGGCTCCACAACGTTGACTGGTAGTTGACGTTGAAGATGGTGGGGGCGGAGCCTTCGATGCTGAGCGGATAGCCGTACGAGTAACCTACGCCGGAGCCGAGGACAACGTTGGGAAGGTAAGCGTTACGCGTCTCGAGATAAGCCTGCTGAGCACGAATGAGGTCGGCGGAGGCGATGCCAACAGTTGGGCTATGCGTCAGTGCGAGCTGAATGGCGCGCTCGAAGGTGAGCTGTTCGCAATGGGCGGCGAGCGATCCGAATATGACGACGATAGACAGCAGCGAACACTTGCGTAATGAAAACATCAAGCACCTTCCTGTAAGAGTAAGAACATCAAGGAAGAAAGCCGAGTATAGCAAGCAGAAGAGATGGGTTGCCGGAAGGGTGTTGACGGCGGGCTTATAATAGAGGTTGAAGTTTCACCACCGGTGCGTTGCACACCGGCGGTGCTGCGCTAGCTACGAATGAGTAGCCAGAGCAGGACGCCCAAGACCACGAGCGCCAGTACAAACCGATGATCGATTTGCACTGTCACTCGGATCCAGGACCGACGAGGGTCCATAGAGCATCACCTCCCTTCATTGGGAATGGCCCGGCCGATAACCGGGCCATTTGCCTTTTCAGGCAATCTTTCCCGGGCGGCTGCAACATGAAAGGAAGCGTGCTCAGAGTACGCGTTATTGGAGGGTCAAAACTGTGACCAGCAGCACGCTTTCGAGTTCAAAGTAAAAGGCAGAGCCGAAGCTCTGCCGGGATAATTACTCCTGAAAGTGTCTATCCGCCGACGCGCTTCAGACCTTCCTGCGCTGGTCCATAATTGCTCGCGAGCGAGAGGGCCACGCGATATTCGGTTGCGGCGGACTGCTTGTCGCCTTGCTTTTCCAGGATCTGGCCGAGCATGGAATGCGCCTCGAACGTGGGCGCCTCTTCGTTGGGCACTGCCGAAAGATATTTTCTGACAAGATCGGCGGCCTGGGGCAGATTGCGACCAGCGCGGTAGAGCAAAGTCGCTGCGTCGTAGAAATCGTTGGTTTTCTTTTTTGGAGCGGCGATCGCTTTGTTGATCGCGTTCTGCATATCGTCGTAACGCTTCTGACGGCGATAGTAGGAAGCCAGGTTCAGCCAATAGCTGGCGCTCTGCGTTTGAGTGATGGCTGCGTTGTACTCGCGCTCAGCGCCGGCGTAGTCCTTTTGCTTCTCAGCGATGCGGGCGTTTACCCAGTGCGCTTTCGCGGGATCGAGTTGTGCAATCTGCTTCGCCTGGTCGCTGGCTTTGTCGGTGCCGCCACCCATGAATCCGGGAGCTTCGAGGTAGTACTCGGCCAGATCGCTGCGAGCGTCGATATTCTTAGAGTCGAGCTGGACGGCCTTCTCAAAGTTGCCCCGAATTTTGCTTGCCAGCCTGGCGGCGGTGAATGGACCGGAATCGTCGGCCTTTTCGCCGTACGCGCGGCCAAGCCACATGTAATACAACGAATTATTGGGCGCGAGTTGTACGGCTTTCTCGCCGTACTCGATGGCTTTGTCCCACTTCTGCAGATGGAAGTTCGCACGCGACAGGAGGTGATACGCCTCCGCATCGTTCGGCGCCGCCTGCACTCGACTGTTGAGGGCCTTCAAGGCGTCGTCCACCCGACCGGTCACGATCATGTCGGCGACAGAACCCGAGGCTGCGAACGCGAAGGACGCGCTCAAAATTAAAGCGAGAACTAATTTGATCCCTGACTTCATCACTGTACTGGTTTAACCGGGGCGCCATCGCGAAGGGGTTGTCCGTTCAGAGAACCCAATGCGAGTTGATCGCCTTCTTTGATGCCACCCGTTACTTCTATTAACGTGAGATTGGAGATGGAAGTTTCTACGTCTTTGCGCTTTATCTTGTCACTGACTACCTGGAAGACATAACGCTTGCCATCGTCCTGGTGAACGGCTTCGCGTGGGACGGTGAGGGTGTTTTCGTGCTTAGCGGTGGTGATTACGGCGCTCACATTAACGTTAGGCAGCAGCTTTCGGTCGGAGTTATCGACCGAAAGAGTAACTTCACCAACGGTGCGTGAGCCGCGGACCTGAACCGTGGAGGGAACCTGGCTCACCGAGCCTTCCCAAGTGCGCCCGGGCAACGCGTCCCAGGTGATCTTGACCGGTTGACCTTGTGCGACACGGCCAATGTCGGGTTCATCGACAAAGGCGCGCACCATCACGCGGGAGAGATCCGCCACCTGGGCGATCATGTCGCCGGGACTCACAAATCCACCCTGTTTTACAGGCAGAAAGTAGACGGTGCCGGGAACGGTGGTACGTACGATCGATTTCGCGAGCGCATCCTGTGCAGCTGCGTAAGCAGCCTGAGCCTGCAAGAGCGCTGACTGGGAGCGCTCGACTTCCGGTGCACCAAAGCGATTGGTTGTTTTTTGCTGGAGCAGGTTCACCTGGCTCTGGGCGTTGTTGACCCTCGATTGCGCGTCCTGCGCTTCGGCCGGAGAAGCTGCACCTGTTTGTTGCAGCTTCTTTACGGCTTCCAGATTGCGCTGCGCCGCCTGGAGTTCTGCTTCGGCGCGAGCCAACTCGGATTTGTTGCTGATGACTTCTTCGTGTGTTCCACCGTTCTTTACGGCATTCAGATCCGCTTGGGCGGCGCGTACTTGAGCCAGGGCTCGAGCAGCTTCGGCGCGAGCGGCGGAGTCGTCGAGTTCGACCAGTAGCTGCCCGGCTTTAACGGTGTCCCCTTCTTTGACAAGGACGCGCTTCACGGATGCGGCGGTAGGTGCGTGCGCTTCGAATCCGCTGAGGGGTTCGATCTTGCCGTTGGTGGAGATGGTGCTGCTGATCGTGCCCCGACTAACGGTAACGGTACGGACCGGCATATCCTTGCCGCGCATCGAACTGACGGCACCAATCAGCGCCACCACTCCGACAACGATGAGAACCGGAACCCAGATCGAAGGACGAGTTTTAAGTGCTTCTGCCTCTTGCGTTTGCAGTGCCATGATTCAAAACTGACAGTATAACGTACAGCAAGTTCCTTAAACCCTTTTGCACCAGAGTTGTTGCCTTGGATCGGCGTTGCCCATTTGATGCCGCGGGAATCCATATTGCTTCGTTCGTCTCACATCTCGCGTGTTTTGTTTCACATCAAAGCGCATGGGACAAGTGGCCATGGCGATCCGCGAAATCGGAAGTTTGTTAAAGCGTGTCTTTGACGAAATCAATACCCATCACACGATGGCGCTGGCGGCGGGCCTGTCCTACTACTTCGTGATGTCGCTGTTCCCGTTGCTGATACTAGCGGCGGCCATTGTTAGTTTTCTGCCCATCCCTAATCTCTTCGACAAAATTCTTTATGCGATGCAGAGCATCATCCCACCTGACAGCATGGGGTTGGTGCGCGGGATATTGAAAGATGTGATCACGCCGGCAAAAGGAAGTTTCCTGACGATCGGTATCCTGGGCACGCTCTGGTCGGCGTCAGGTGGATTCGCGAGCTTGATTGAAGCGTTGAACGTTGCGTACGACGTGCCTGAGACGCGTCCGTTTTATCAGACGCGTGTGCTGGCAATCGGACTGATGTTCGTGGTCGGCGGATTGATGGTATTGGGCGCGGTCTCGATGTTCCTGGGGCCAGAGTTCGGCAAGTGGCTGGCGCTCAAATTGCATCTTAGCTGGATGTTCGCACTCGCCTGGCCTTATTTGCGCTGGGGAATTTCCATCGCGTTTACCGTCCTTGCCATCGAACTGATCTTCTACTGGGCGCCGAACGTAAAGCAGCGCTTCTGGGCGACGCTGCCGGGAGCGATGGTTGGCGTCGGGTTCTGGATCGCATCTTCGTATGCGCTTGGGCTCTACTTCCAGCACTTTGCACATTTCAACAAAACGTACGGCACACTGGGGGCCGCCGTGGCCCTGATGGTCTGGCTCTACTGGACGTGGTTCTTTATCCTCGCGGGTGCAGAAATTAATTCCGAAATGCTGAAGGCCAGTGGACACGGAAAGCTGGTGATTAAGCATCCGCCGCCGAGAGCAATCGTTGCGCGACCGGCGTGGGAAGAAGATAAGGACGAGGCGGCCTGAACCAAATCCGGCTGAGTACTTCGTTGCGGCTGCATCCCTCAACACAGTCAAGTGACAATACAGCGCTTGCATGATTTACTTGTGCACCTCGTCACCCGGTTGATCAAGTTTTAAGTGCAAGGAGAGCTGTGACTTCACGACGCGATTTCCTCGCCGCCGCCGCAGCGGCCGGCGCCTACCTGGGTATTGGACAGAAAATTCTTGGGCAAAGTACTACCACCGGTCGCGCTTTGGACGGCTCCAGCGAATACGGATTTGCTCCGGGACTGATTTATCTGAATACAGGATCGGCGGGACCAACGCCCCGCCTGGTGCTGGAGAAGACCGTGCAAGCGTGGACAGAACTGGAAAAGAATCCGGTCCACAACGAGTATTCGGTTGATGGCGTGCTGGGCTGGGTGGAAAAAGCACGTGCGAGCGCCGCGAAATTCTTGGGATGCAGCAGCGATGAACTGCTGATCACACGCAGCACCAGCGAAGCGATGAACACAGTGGCGCAGAGTACGAGGTTAAAGGCAGGTGATCGCGTCCTCATGACGAACCAGGAGCATGAGGGAGGAAGCGATTGCTGGAGGTATCTTGCCGAGCGCCGTGGGGTCGTGGTCGACGAGGTGACAATCCCATACGGAGAAAGTGATCCGCAGGCGATTGTGCAGAGAGTCGCCGATGCGATCCGTCCGGAGACGCGGGTGATCAGTGTCAGCCACATATTGTTTACGACTGGTTTGCGCATGCCGGTTGCGGAAATTTCCAAACTGGCGCGATCACGCAACCTGCTTTGCGTGGTGGACGGGGCGCAGGCGTGCGGCTCAACCCCGATCGACGTCAAGGCGCTGGGATGTCATGCGTACGCGACCACCGGCCACAAATGGCTGATGGGGCCGAAAGGTGTAGGCATGCTGTACATCAGTTCCGACGCCGGTGAAGACATCAAGCCGGTGCAGTGGATGGGTGGAAAGAAATACGTCGACAACTCGGTGGGCGTGGGCCCCCTACCGCTGGTGGTCGGCCTGGGAGCGGCGATCGACATCGCGAACGAACGAGGTGTGGCGAAGATTGAAGAGCACAATAAGGCTTTGCGGAAGCGAGCTTACGATGGTCTCTCACAGATCGCGGGAGTAAAGATGATGAGCCTGCCGTCAGGGCCGCTGACGTCGTCGTTGGTGTCGATTGCCATTCCGGACCGATACAACAGCCGCCAAATGCTCGAAAAACTTCGGAACAAATACCAGATCGTGACGAGAGAACTCGGGAAGACGCATTTCAAT
>DASTGW010000003.1:0-2943 GCA_035718705.1 Terriglobales bacterium
AAGGGCTGGGTCTACGACGACCCCGTTGTCACCGGCTACGTCGAACGTATTGGCCGCTCCGTAGTTCCTCCGAATGCTCCTGAAAACGTGAAGTTCCGCTTCCGCGTGTTGCGCGACCCGGAGCCTAATGCCTTTGCGCTACCTAACGGCACGATCTACATCCACAGCGGATTGCTCTCTCGCCTGCAGAACGAAGCCCAACTTGCAGGCGTGTTGGCGCACGAGAGCACGCACGTCTTCAACCGCCACACCTACAGCACCTACCACGATATGCGCAAGAAGACCGTGTTGCTCGAAGTACTTGACGTCGGCCTGACCGCAGCCGGAGCAGCCGGAGCGAATTACCAGATCCTGAGCGCCATCGGAAACCTGGTGCCCGTGGCCGTGATCGAGAGCTTCTTTGGCTACGAGCGCTCGCTCGAACACGAAGCCGATGTCTATGCCGTGAGCGTCATGAAGCAAGCCGGCTATGACCCGATGGAAATGTCTCGCGCGCTCGAGATGCTGAAGAAAGGGCCGGAAGTGGACCTCAGCCAGGAAGACGTTTTCTGGATGGATCACCCCAAACTGGAGCAACGCGTGAAGGACACGGCTGAAATCGCCCAGCAGCTCGGCCCGGGGGAAGGTGGCGGCAAAATCCTCGAGCAGGACTTCATTGCGTCCACGAAAAATGCGGTCCGTCACGATGCGGGGCTGGCCATGCTGCTCGGGCGTCCACGCACCGCCGTTTCCATCGCGAATCGGCTGATCGAACTCGAGCCCAACAATGCTGATAACTACGCGCTTCTTGGCGATGCCTATCGAGCGCTCGGAGCCCGAACTGCAGTCCCTGAAGCCGACGAGTTAACCGACAAAGGCAAAAAGGACATGCGCAAACTCATGCGCAAGAAGACGCTGCCAGAGTTGGACAAAGCTTTGATGGCGCTCCCCACGGGTACCGAAAAGTGGACCGCAAATCTAAAGGAAGCCGAAGCGTCGTACACCAAGGCCCTCGATATGGATCCCACCAATGCCGGCGCTTATCGCGGCATGGGATTGCTGCGAGAAGCACAGGAACGCCCATCGGAAGCGGTCGAAAACTTGCAGAAGTATCTAGGCCTTGCGCCGGCGGCGAAGGACAGCCGTTACGTGCGCATACATATTGAAACGCTGCAGAAGAAGTTAGGACTGACGAAACCTGTTGAGGGAGCGAAGTAATGAGAAAGATCTTTTTGTTATTCACGCTGGCGTTACTAACAGTCTCGGCGCAGGCGCAGTTCGAGCACCCGGACCTCAAGTCCGGGAAACGTCATGTCTCCAGCATGCTGCTCATGCCGCTGCAGGTGGAGATCACCAAGGTGAGCATGAAAGGGCCGGAGCCGATGATCGAACAATCACGTGAGGTGGAGACGAGCCTCGCTCCCGTGATCGGCGAAGTCATCCATAACCTGGGCTGCACTGTCGACGACACGTCCGTGACGGTGAAGACAATGAAAGAAGATCCGGATCTGAAATACGCCGTAGACGATCTTCAGAAGCAGTTCGACTCGACCACCAGCGAAATGGTGCGCAAGTCCAAGGACGTGCGCAAAGGGCGCTTCTCCCTTGGTGATAACGTCGCCAAGCTGCCGCAGGGCGAAAAGGTAGACGCGCTGGTCTTCGTCCGCGCCAGTGGACAAGTCCTCACCGGCGGCAAGAAGGCGTTCGGCATGCTCATCGGCGGTGCGGCCTTCGACATGGTCCAGATCCTGATTGGTGTAGTGGACGCGAAGAATGGAGACGTTCTGTATTTTTCGAAACCGGTGATGCTGAAGAATCTCGCCAAAGACCCGGCGGATACTAAGAAGGGTATGGAGAAGTCTTTCAAGAACTTCATGAAAGCCAATGGCACCTCTGTGGCAGAAAAGAAAGAGGAGAAACCGCAGCCGGGTAACTAGTGCTATCTGGCGTCGCCGTAGCCGAACTCCACACCGCGCTCTTCGTTCTCGGCTTTCGTCCTGGCGATATCGAGTTCGCTGAGCGCAATCTTTTGTGCGGCCTTCTCCGACAGGATCCACAGCGTCTGTCCGGCGATCGCGTAATTGGCCACTTCCTGCTTGCGACCGTCGCGGAACACCAGCACTGTTTTCGGTGCGGCCGTTATGGAATTTGGCACGGCGCGCGGAGAAGTCTGCGGAGGCTGAGACACTTCAGCATAGCGGCGCTTTTCGAGGTCATAGCGAAGCTGGTCGTTCTCATCGCGCAGATCGCGCACTTCCGAGCTGAGATCGTTTACCTCGTTTGAAAGCTGCCGGTACTGCTGGTAATCGCGATCGGAGTTCGCGTCGTAGACCGAGCTCGGATAATACGAGTCGTAGGCGAACGCGTAGGGATAATAGGCGTAGCTGGGATAGCCGTAGGCGCCGTAGTAACCGTAGAAAAGGTATGGACGATGGAATCGAGGGAAATTGTGAACGTGATTGCCGCGGAATCCCGGCCCGCGGAAAACAACTCCTCCCCCAAAGTGACTGCCGCTAAACCCAAATCCTGAGTGTGAACGGAAGCCGACGGAAGGTCCGTGGCCCATGCGTGCGCCTCCGCCGAAACCACGTCCGCCACGCTGAGCGAGAGCGGGAGCTGTGGCGAGGGCCAGAACGAGCGTCGCTGAGAGTAGCCGCGACATGGGGATATTCTACGCCCGTTTCACACCGGGAATCCAGTGCGGAAGCGATTGGTTGATAGGGGTTCGCCGCCTCGCCTCGGATTGAAAAGCAATAAAGTGGCCCGCGGATGGCGAAATTCATTTCGCCAATTTCAGTGTGTCATTGAGGTTGTACTTCATGGCGGCCGCGTGCCGGCCTCCTTTCATTCGCTCCAAACTGTAGGTGTCACCTTCGGGACCGTGAGCTCGTTGCGTGACACCGTCGATCAAAGCCAAATCACCGCTGTCCAGGCTGAAGCCTAGAGCCGCAATCGTCGCAGCCA
>DASTGW010000004.1:0-4567 GCA_035718705.1 Terriglobales bacterium
CAACGCGACGCCTTCAACGAGATCCGCGAAGCCGCACTCGCCTCGAAGTTCTCCGTCAGCCTTCTCCATGGCGTCACCGGCTCCGGCAAAACCGCCGTCTATCTCGCCGCCATGCGCGAAGTCCTCGACGCCGGCCGCGCGGCCATCATGCTCGTCCCCGAGATCGGACTTACTCCCGCCGCCGCTGCGCAACTGCACGACACCTTTGGTGACCAGGTAGCGATCCTCCACTCCGGCCTCACCGACGACGAGCGCGCCGAACAATGGCACCGCATTCGGCGCCGTGAAGCACGCATCGTCGTCGGCACGCGCTCCGCCGTCTTTGCACCCGTCTTCGATCTCGCGCTCCTGGTCGTCGACGAGGAGCACGACACCTCTTATAAGCAGGAAGAAACGCCTCGCTATCATGCACGCGACGTCGCCATCATGCGCGCCAAGATGTCGAATGCCGCCGTGGTCCTCGGTTCTGCAACTCCTTCGCTTGAGTCTTACTACAACGCACAATCAAAATACCGGCTTATCACCATGCCGAATCGCGTGGAAGAGCGTCCGCTGCCCGAAGTCGAAATCATCGACATGCGCGACGAGTTCAAGGACACCGGCGAAGAGCAACTCATCTCCCGCCGTCTCACCGAAGAAATCACCGACCGCCTCGATCGCCACGAGCAGGTGATGGTCCTGCTCAACCGCCGCGGCTACGCGCCCATCGTGCTCTGCCGCACCTGCGGCAACACCGTGCAGTGCAAGAATTGCGATATCCCTATGACCCACCACAAGGGTGCGCGTCGCATCGAGTGCCATTACTGCGGATACGCCGAGCGCGTTCCTGAAAAATGTCCGAAGTGTTCGAGTGAATACGTGTACTTCCTCGGCGCCGGATCAGAAAAGTTGGAAGAGCATCTGCACGGCATGTTCCCGCGCGCGCGCATCGCCCGCATCGATCGCGACACCATCCGCGGACGCCACGACTTCGAGCGCGTCCTCTCCTCTATGCAGGCCGGCGACGTCGATCTCGTCGTGGGCACGCAGATGATCGCCAAGGGTCACGACTTTCCCGGCGTCACCTTGGTCGGCGTCGTCGGCGCCGACACCGCCCTCAAGTTCCCCGACTTCCGCGCCGCTGAGCGTACCTTCCAACTCCTCACCCAGGTCGCCGGACGAGCTGGGCGCGGCTCCACGCCCGGCCGCGTCGTACTGCAAACGTACTTCCCCGATCACTACGCCGTTCAATTCGCGGCGAAGCATGACTACTCCGGCTTCTACGAAAAGGAAATCAAGTTCCGCGGCTGGATGAAGTATCCGCCCTTCGCCGCCCTCGCCAACATCCTCATCCGCTGCGACGAACTCGACGACGCGCTCAAGTACTCCGGCTGGATCGGCCACTGGTTCAAGGAGAACCAACCGCCCGCCGTCAAAGTGATGGGCCCAGCGCCAGCCCCCGTCGTGCGTCTCAAGCGCGAGTACCGGTACCACTTCATCCTGAAATCCGAGAGCCGCGAAAAAATGAACGGCGCCATCCGCGCCATGCTCGCCTTCGCCTGGACCAAAAAAATTCCCCGCACCAACATCATCGTCGATGTCGACGCGCAGAACCTGACCTAACCACAGAGGTCACGAAGTACCACGAAGGCTTTTAACGATGGAAAGCCAGGACTCAACCCCGACAGCAGCAACACCCACAATTGGTTTTCTCCCAATTCCTTCGTGAGCCTTCGTGTCCTTCGTGGTTAAAAAGCATTTCGTCCCAGCAGGGTAACCGCTCTGAGTACACCCACCGTCCTGCACCATGACACCCTTGCTGATCTGCGGAAGGTCATACGCATGCCATTCTCTTCGGTTCAAACTGCGAAGTCTTCCACAGAATTTTTGCGGAATTCGCCTTCGACTAAATAAATTTCTTAGTCTTTTCTCCTAAACTGATCGCCTTAGAAAACTCCGTGGAGCTGCTCGCATCTAAGTTTCACGTTGTGGTTAATGCCTTGGAGGCAAAATGTTTCGCCGGGCCATACTCAGTTCGCTCCTCCTGCTCACGTTTACCGCTTTCGCGGCTGCTGATCTCGATACCAATTCCGCTCGCGTTGGACGCAGCATCCTGCTCAAACCGGTTCAGGTGATGGAAGCCGATTGTGCCTTCACCTCTATCGTTAACGATTTCCGTCCCACCGGCATTGATAACGCCCTGACCCGAGTATCTAACACACAAGGTGTCGCTTCTGGCGTACTCGAATTCTTGAACTCCTGGGCGCGTGGCCACCGCGGTGATGATTTCGACAACTCGAATACGATTCGCGAAGATCGCGCCCCGGTGGGATTGGCTGCCGTCGCCGCCGTCCCCGAACCAGCGAGCATGACGCTGCTTGCCTCCGGACTCATAGGACTCGCGCTACGTCGCCGCAAAAGATAGACGTCCTCCCCCGAAACAAAAAGGCCGCTCTTCGGAGCGGACTTTTTCATCGCGACTTGATCCCAAATCCTTAACGCTGATGTAGCACCTGCATCAGCGAATTTCCCGGCAACGGATCCGGACAGAGCGTTACGATCAACATGCCAACCGCCACCATCGCCAGCATCCGTCTTCCCGAGGACAATCCCGGTTGCGGTGGCACATTGGGATGACGTATTCCACTCAGAGTTAACAACGCAGCCCACAGCAGCCATCCGATCCACAGCCATATGCCCATCGGTATCAGCACCGCCACAGTCAACCGCGAAACAGTCTTATGCAGTCGCGGCGCCACCGAATACACGATGTGCCCACCATCGAGCTGACCGCCCGGCAACAGGTTCAGCGCCGTCGCGAACATCCCCACCCAAGCCGCAATCGCCGTCGGATGCAGCAGTAAACTCTCCAGCGGCAGTATCCTCGTTCCGTCGCCCAGTATGAACCAGTGCACGAAGCGGAAGATCATCGGATACCCGATCTCCACGTCTCCTTTCACCACCGCCGGCGTCGCCACCTTCGAGAGCGTCAGCGAAATCACCAGCACAAACATCGCTACCACGAATCCCGCGATCGGGCCGGCAATGCCGATATCGAACAGCGCCTGCCTGCTCCGTATCGGCGATTTGATCCGTATGAACGCCCCCATCGTACCAATCAGCGTGGGTGCGGGAATGAAGTACGGCAGCGTCGCATACACTCCGTAGCGCAAGGCCAGCACGTAATGTCCCATCTCGTGCGCCAGCAGGATCGTCATCAGCGACAGCGAAAACGGAAGTCCCTTCAACAGCAGCCACGGATGCCGCGCGACGGCATGCACAGGAAACAGTGGCAGGAAATCGGTGCCGAACGTGAACAGCGGCTTGTTCGCCTCGAAGTTCATCTGCAGCTGCGTTCCCACCATCAGCGTGGTGAAGACCGTCAGCAACAGCAGCAGGGCATGCAGCCAGTAACGTTGCCGCGGCTTCGGCGGAGGCAGATAAACCTCAACCGGCTGTGGATAGTAGTCGAGAACACGTGGAAGCGGCGGCGTGGGTTCAGACATCGTGTGTGCGCTGTGTGGAGTCCGGAATATTGAAGAGCTGCGAAGGCGCCAGGCTTCCGCGCGCCACAGCGTGGATCGGCCTTCGCGCCTGCATGTTAGATGCGCCGCCTATTCGATCGTCTGCAGTTCCTTACCCGGCTTGAAGCGAACCGCCTTCCCCGGAGGAATGCTGACCTCGGCACCCGTGCGCGGATTACGGCCAATGCCGGTCTTCCGCGGACGCACGTTGAACACGCCAAACCCGCGCAGCTCAATGCGATCGCCCTGCGAGAGCGCCTTCTTCATGCTCTCAAAAACGGTTTCGACGGCCAGTTCGGCCTTCGTCTTGGTGATGCCGGTCTTATTTACAACCTCGTTGATAATGTCCAGCTTAATCACGAGCAGCTCCCGGTGTCTCCGTTCAAGCAGCTTTGCTCCTTTTCTGCTGCTCTCCCGTAAGCTACTGAGATTAAAGGCCTCAACCCCCATTGTCAACGCCCGCCCTCGCCCCGTAATATCGTTGTCACTTCCGGGTAAACATTGCCTTCAGCGGAATTCGGGACCTTCCCACCCGCCACCCAGGCTTCCAGAAGCGCCATTTTTAGGAGACGCATGGCAATCAAAAGCGATCATTGGATCCGCCGCATGGCCCTCGAGCACGACATGATCAACCCGTTCTCGGAAAAACAGGTGCGGCAAGGTGTCGTTTCATACGGACTCTCTTCCTACGGTTACGACCTCCGCGTCGCCGACGAATTTAAGATCTTCACCAACGTGAATTCCTCCATCGTCGACCCCAAGAAGTTCGACGAAAAATCTTTCGTCACCATCACCTCCGACGTCTGCATCGTGCCGCCGAATTCTTTTGCTTTAGCCCGCTCCGTCGAGTACTTCAAGATCCCGCGCAGCGTCCTGACTCTATGCGTCGGCAAGTCGACCTACGCGCGCTGCGGCATCATCGTCAACGTCACGCCTTTTGAACCGGAGTGGGAAGGCTTCGTAACGCTGGAGATATCGAACACCACGCCCCTTCCGGCAAAGATCTACGCCAACGAAGGCCTCTGCCAGATCCTGTTCTTCGAATCCGACGAAATCTGCGAAAC
>DASTGW010000005.1:0-2819 GCA_035718705.1 Terriglobales bacterium
GAGCATCGAGTAATAGCTGATCACGTTGCGAACTTCGAGTTCCGTCAGATCGAGGCGAGACGCCAGTTCGGAGATAACTTCGTCTGACAAGTAGCCAACTTCGTCCTGCGCGTACAGAAGCGAGGGAACCAATACAGACCGCTTCACCGGATAATGCGTGAGCATTTCGGTGAAGCGAGTTTCGAACTCCTCTGAGAATCTCATCTGTCGACGTCACCTAACACAATGTCAATGGAACCAATGGCGGCCACCACGTCTGCGATCAATCTTCCTTCGCACATGGCAGGTAAAGCTTGCAGATTTGCGAAGCTTGGCGACCGCATGTGCACGCGATAGGGTTTTGCGGTGCCGTCGCTCACGATGTAGTAGCCCATCTCTCCGCGCGGCGATTCGACCGCCTGGTAAACCTCGCCTGCCGGAACCGTGAAGCCTTCAGTCACGATCTTGAAGTGGTAGATGAGCGACTCCATCTGGGTCTTCATCTTCTCGCGATCGGGGAGAACGACTTTTGGAGCATCGGCCTTGATCGGACCCGCTTCGGGCATGCCTTGCAGACACTGTTGCACGATTCCGATCGACTCGCGCAACTCCTGCACACGCACAAGATAACGTGCGTAGACATCGCCGACGGTAGAAGTCGGGACCTTAAACTTGAAGTTTTCGTATCCGGAGTAGGGAGCGTCGCGGCGCAGGTCGTAATCGATGCCGCACGCACGCAGCGTCGGACCAGTTGTGCCGAGGGCGATCGCGTCTTCGGGCGAGATGTAGGCAACGCCCTTCAGACGGTTGATCCAGATTGGGTTGTTCGTCAGGAGGTTCTCGTACTCGTCGACGTTCGCAGGGAAACGGTCGGCGAAGTCCTTCACGCGTTCGAGGAAACCCAAAGGCAGGTCGAGCGAGACGCCCCCAATGCGAAAGTACGAGGTCATCATGCGTTGTCCGCTGACCATCTCGAACAGGCGCAGCAGGTCTTCGCGCTCGCGGAAACAATAGAGGAAGACGGTCAGCGCGCCGATGTCCATGGCGTGCGTGCCGAGCCAGACCAGGTGCGAGTTGATGCGCGTGAGCTCGTTGAGCATCACGCGGATCCACTGCGCGCGTTTCGGAATCTCCATCCCCAATAACTTCTCTACCGCCAGGCAGTAGGTGAGGTTATTGGTCATGGGACAGAGGTAGTCGATGCGATCGGTGAGCGGCACTACTTGCTGGTAGAACTTGGCCTCGGTCGTCTTCTCGATCCCGGTGTGCAGGTAGCCGATGTCCGGCATGATGCGGACGATGGTTTCGCCGTCGATCTCGACCACGAGTCGCAACACGCCGTGCGTGGACGGGTGCTGCGGGCCCATGTTCAGGATCATCGTGGTATCTGCGCCGGGTTCCCGCTCCACCGTTACGCCTGGTGTTGAAGTTAATGCCATTAGCGGTAGCCCTCCACCGGGTAGTCCTTGCGCAGCGGATGCCCCTTCCAGTCTTCGGGCATCATGATCCGCTTCATATAGGGGTGACCTTCAAACTGAATGCCGAAGAGATCGAAGACTTCGCGCTCAAAGAAATTCGACGACGGCCAGACAGAGATGACGGATGCGATTCGAGTATCGGAGCTGTCGAGCTTCACCTTCACGCGCATGCGCGTTTTGCGCGGGATGGAAGTGATCTGATAGACGACTTCAAACCGCGGTTCGGAAGGGAACCAATCCACACAGGTGACGTCAGAGAGCAGGTTGAAGCGGGTGGCTTCGTTGTCGCGCAGGAACTGCATGGCCGGAATTAGTTGGTCGCGATTGAGCCAAATCGTGAGTTCGTTACGATCGAACTTCGCACCAGCGATGGCGGCCTGGTTCCAGCCCAGCAGCGCTTCGACTTCCGGCTTATCCCTAAGTTGTTCGATATCTGTGATGGCGGGCGTAAGAGCCATTAGCGAACGCTCTCCATTTCGTCCAGTTTTCCGGCACTTATTCCGATGGGCAGCTCTGACGGTGTCCCTACATAGTCTGCCGGGCGAAAATCAGGCGTCCCCGAAATGCCTACTGTCTTTAGAACCTTCTCCGTCTTCGACCAGTCGATCACACCCTTTTTCCAGATGTAAACGAGCCCCGCAAGGACGACGCCGATGTAGACCAACATCTCCCAGAAGCCGAACATTTTGAGTTCCTTCAGGATCACGGCCCACGGATACAGGAAGACGGCTTCCACGTCGAACAGGATGAAAAGCATAGCGACCATGTAGAACTTGACGGTAAAGCGATTGCTGGCGTCGCCGATGGGGTCCATGCCGCACTCGTAGGGCGACATCTTCTGCTTGCTGTACTTATGCTTTCCGAGGACAAAAGACAGCACGACCATAGCTGTGGCGAGGCCGCCGGCCACAAGCATCTGGAACAGCAACGGCAAATAACGGGCGAAATAGTTGTTCGGCATAGAGGGGCTGTATATACTTGGCGCCCAATAGGTTCTCGAAACAATCGAGTCTATTTTTTGCACTGCCTTCCTGTCAATGTTGGGAGCTGTGCAAATTGCTGTAGCAGCAAAGGTTTTTGGAATTATTTGACGTTCACGCCAAGGGCCAGATGATCTTCGGATTTAATACTGATGTGAAACACGAGGACACCGTGTATCACGTCCAGAGCGAAGCACACCCGTCAACACAGACTCTCCTGACCACCATCTTTGTTCAGGGACGCTGCGTCGGGAAGAAGTCTGCCTCTTACGCCGACCTGTTCCAGCTACCCGATTACTCCGAAGAGAAGATGCATGCCATGCTGAAGGAACAGCACCGACTGATCCTGGAAGCGCTGCGTGACGGCTATATTGATCACGTG
>DASTGW010000006.1:0-2333 GCA_035718705.1 Terriglobales bacterium
GACCCTTCGGCACCGCACAAAACCCGCAGCGCCGGGTACAGATGTCGCCCAGCAGCATGAACGTGGCGGTCTTGTGATTCCAACACTCGCCGATGTTGGGGCATTGCGCCGACTCGCAGACCGTGTGCAGTCCGAGGCCGCGGGCGAGCTTTTTCAGGTCGTGATAGTTGTCGCCCATCGGCGCGCGGACTTTCATCCACTCCGGCTTGGGCTGGCGCGGCTTAGGGCCGACTTCAATCTGGATCAGGTCTGAGGCCATCGGTAATCTTCTATTTTACGATGCGAAGCGGCTTTTCGGCGATTCAGAAGCTGGGCCATGGCCATCGGCGAGAGGCAGCTCCCGGCATGACGTTACCGTGCGTGTCATCCACGCGCTCGATGGAAAGTTGCCGAGCTTGAGCACTAAGGCGCTTCTTTCCTTTGCAAGGCCGCGAGTCGCGTGCACTCCAAGGTATGTATGAGTGACTCTCGAGGCAGGTTGCGAATGATGGGTTCCACGATCCAACCCAGGCCTGTGGGGATGTCGCGGCTCAAGGAGATCGCGCGGCAATCGATCCATACGCCGCCATCCACCTCCTCGAATGACCAGTAGGAGTTCAGCCTCCACATAAATCCGAAACCCGAGTCGGCCGGCATGACTGTTTCTTGCGTCTTCCCGGCATGCTCCACTTCGCAGATACGCGTTGTGAGCGAACGGCAATTCCAATGGTCAGGAGTAATTTCGGAATAGAGAACGTCGTGTTCCGAATCCAATACCACAGTCAGGATCTTCTTCTTCAGAAGGCGCAGGAAGATCCGGAAGTGGAGTCCGTCGTTGCTGAGCAAACGAGAGTCAACGACTTCGGGTTGATAGACATTCTTGTAGTTGTTGTAGTCTTGCACCAGCGCAAGCAGCTGTTGCACGGAGACGCCCGGAGCAAATGCCGTGCCGCTCCAGTCATGTATCAGACCATTCGGTATGTGTTCGGGTTCCTGCCCTGCCGAGCGTTGCGCGAGTACGGAGCCCCTCCTGATTTTGTCAGCTTTCTTCGCATCAAGACGGTCTCGCAGGAAAGAGAGTTTGGCGGGGGAGCCGACGCCTAGAGCCCTTTCCGCATGCTGGACATAAGCCTCAAACGCCTGGCGTGTTTCGGCGCTAAGCTGCACGCGCTTCGCGGCATCCGTCATGATTGTGTCCTGTGTGGCTTAATCGTGCTCGGATGTTGTCGGTGTGTCAAACCAGAGATGGTTCGGGGATGGTTCGCAGCAGGAGGAATGTCAGTCAAAGCTCTCGATGCGTTGAGATGGTAGGACTGAGAGAGCAGCACTGCTGCCTTGTTCACAGCGTATGCACATACGCCACGATCGCATTGATCTGCTCGTCGGTCAGCACGTTGCTGAAGGCGGGCATATTTGCCCGTCCCATTTTGATCGTGTTGCGCAAACTGGCGTCCGTGGCGGGAGCACCGCTCGGGAGTTCGCGGCGGTTCAAAATACCGGCTAGCGGCGGTGCGCCATTGGCCCCGTCTTTGTGACAGATGGCACAATTCTGCGCGAACAGCTCTCCTCCATTCAGATTAACGTTCACAGGCTGCGCCGGCTGAGGCTGCGATGCCTGGGCGGCGCGCTTCTGCGCGTTTTCGCGCTGCTTGGCCTGGGTCTCCTCGAGTGAATGCCCGCCCGGATTCGTGGTGTTGGTATTGCAAGCGGTCAGCGCCAGGATGAAGCCGAGGATCAGAAGAACTTTGTGCATATTAGGTACCTAGGTCACGTGTTGCCCAAAAATCCACAACCGAACCGCTTAGAATACTAGAGGCATGCCGGTGCAACTCAAGCGTATTTACGAGGCCGCCTCGCGCCAGGATGGCTATCGCGTGCTGGTGGACCGCTTGTGGCCGCGAGGATTGAGCAAAGAAGTGGCTGAAGTCGATCTCTGGCTCAAGGACATCGCGCCTTCCGACGCCCTTCGCAAGTGGTACCACGCGCATCCGGTGCAATGGCCTGCGTTCCGGCAAAAATATCTCAACGAACTTGGCGAAGCCGAAGCTCTACAGGCACTCAATCAACTGCATGAAGTTGTGGCGAAGCGCAAAGCTGTCACCTTGCTGTATGCCTCTAAGAATCTCGAGCGCAACAATGCGGTGGTGTTGAAGGAACTGCTCGATGGCATGCGCAAACCGCCACGCAGCACCGGACCAGCGGGGGCGGCAGCAGCGAAGGCACCTCGACGTGCTCAGGCAGGCAGACGATGATCCTGCGACCGCTGCTGGCAGAGTCCGAGAACAAGCCCAACGACAACATCACGCCGGTTTGGCAACTGGTGTCCCGCATGGAATCGGCCGAGGCGGAGCAAT
>DASTGW010000007.1:0-8373 GCA_035718705.1 Terriglobales bacterium
CACGTTCGCGTTAATGGCTGGTCCGGCATTGTCCGACATCATTCGCACCTGCCGGTCCGGCGACACATAAATTACGTTGGGGTCGCTCGCCAGCTGCAGCAGCCCGGTGCTGTCCACCAGCGTCACCACCGAATTCAGCAATGGAATCTGCGAAAGCAGTGTGCCCACCACGTTCAGCAAGCCGCCCAGCAACGTTGGCTGCGGCATCTGTTTGTACTGGACGATCACCTGGACCTTCTGCGACGAACTGTAGTTCTGCAGGTCTGGCGACAGCTTGGAGTCATCGCCCAGCGCGTTCGTAACCAGCGCGATAACACATAGAGTTAAGAGAACCTTCTTCATTGGGACCTCAATTGTTGACTTATATATGCACAATCGAGGCCAATCCGTAAGTTGTTGAAAACAGGTAGGGCTATTGGATAACGGGCGAGTTATGGGACATTTTGTCCCATTTCGGGAAGGACACTCTGTCGCTGGCGTTAACGACGCTCCGCCACCATCCTCATCCCATACTTCGACCGCAACGTGATCAGCGGCTGCACCTTGATCCTGTGCCCGGGAACCAGCCGCAGCCGCCACTTTTGCGCGATCGTCGCCAGCACCAGCACACCTTCCATCCACGCGAATGACTCTCCAATGCACTGCCTCGGCCCCGCGCCGAACGGAAAATAGGCGAACTTCGGCTGCGGCGCCGCATCCGGACCAAATCGCTCCGGATCGAATCGCAACGGCTCCGGCCAATACTCGGGATTGCGATGTGCGATCCACTGCGACATCAGCATCGTCGTCCCGCGCGGCAGGTAGTACGGTCCGAGTTCAAAGTCGTTCCGCGCCTTGCGTCCCATCGCCCACGCCGGCGGATACAGCCGCAACGACTCCTTCAGCACCATCTCCGTGTACTTCAATTGCGGCACATCTTCGAACGTCGGCGTCCTTCCGCCAAGGACGCGATCAATCTCCCCGTGCATCTTCAATTCCGCTTCCGGGTTCTGCGACAGCAGGTACCACGTCCACGTCAGCGCATTCGCCGTCGTCTCATATCCGGCGAGAAAGATGGTGATGATCTGGTCGCGCAAGTCTTCCGACACCGCCGGATCCAGATCACTCAATCGCTCGACTCCCGCTCCCTTCAGCATCATATCCAGCAGATCGTTACGCTCTTCGCTCGATCGCAAACGGCTTTCGATAATCCTCTGCACCGCCGCGTCCAGTCTCGCTCTCGCCTTGCGGAACCTGCGCATCTGCGGGATCGGCATGTTCACCAGCACTTCTGCCGCGGGGAGCACCACCAGGAAGTGATACAAGTCCATGATCTGGTTGATCGCCGCCGAAATCTCATGGACCTCCTTGCCTAACTTGTTATCGAACAGCGTCTGCGACACGATCTCCAGCGTCAGCGCGATCATCTCCTGCGACACATCGAGGATCCCGCCGTCCTGCCATCTCTCCCGCAGAGCCACCGCCTCCCGGACCATCGTCTCCGCATACCCAACGATTCTTCTGCGATGAAACGCCGGTTGCGCCACCCGCCGCTGCGACCAGTGCTTTTCGCCCTCAGCGGTGATCATGCCTTCGCCGAGCAGCATCTTCGTGCGCTGCACCGTCCGCTCTTTCGTGAAGTTCTCGTTCTGCACCACCAGCACTTCGCGGATCAACTCCGGATCATTCAAAAACACGATGTCGTCCGGCCCAATCCGGTAATGCGACACCGGCCCGTACGTCTTCACTAGCTCTTCAAACAGGTAAATAGGGTCCTGCGGACGGAACTTGCGGAACGCATACCACACCAGGTTGTGCTCGAGCCCGGGCGGAAAGCGGTATTTCCCTCGCGCGCGATACGGTCGCAACGCCAGGCTTAACTCAGGTTGTGCCAGATTGATCGGTTTAGAAGCCACGCCTTCCCATTAGACGCGCCACGACTCTCCGCGATGCTGCCAATCCGCCGCCTGAAGAAAATCTTTGACCCACCACTCTCCTCAACGCGTGCAACTTTGACTCTCACTCAACCTGCTCGGGTACAATCGCCTGCCTATGCCCGCTCGTTATATTCTCGCTCTCGATCAAGGCACTACCTCCAGCCGCGCCATTCTCTTCGACCGCGCCGGCAACATCATCGGATCCGCCCAGCAGGAATTCGAGCAGATCTACCCAACTCCCGGACACGTCGAGCACGACCCCGAAGCCATCTGGTCATCGCAACTCGCCGTCGCGCAGGAAGCCATTCGCCGCGCCCAGATCGACGCCTCGCAAGTCGCCGCCATCGGCATCACCAACCAGCGCGAAACCACCATCCTCTGGGAGCGAGCCACCGGACAGCCCGTCGCCAACGCCATCGTCTGGCAGAGCCGCATCAGCGCCCCGATTTGCGAACGCCTCAAGAAAGACGGCCACGAGCGCATCTTCCGCGAAAAGACCGGCCTCGTCCTCGATCCCTATTTCTCCGGCACTAAGATCGCCTATCTCCTCGACTCTCATCCCGGACTCCGCGAGCGCTGCGCCCGCGGCGAAGTCCTCTTCGGCACCGTTGACAGCTATCTCGTCTGGCGACTCAGCGGAAGCAAGCTTCATCTGACCGATGTCTCTAACGCCAGCCGCACTCTTCTCTTCAACATTCACACCTGCGACTGGGACGACGAACTCCTGCGCCTGCTGAATATCCCTCGCGCCATGCTGCCTGAAGTCCGAGCGTCTTCCGAAATCTATGGCGAAACCGACCCTTCGCTCTTCGGACACGCCACTCCCATCTCCGGCATCGCTGGCGATCAGCAAGCCGCTCTCTTCGGACAAGCCTGCTTCCAGTCCGGCACCGCCAAGAACACCTACGGCACCGGATGCTTCCTGCTCATGAATACCGGCGACAAGCCTCTTCCTCCAAAAGAAGGTCTTCTCACCACCATCGCCTGGAAACTCAACAAGCAGACTACCTACGCCGTCGAAGGTGCCGTTTTCATTGGAGGCGCCGTCGTGCAATGGCTCCGCGACGGCCTCAAAATCATTCGCTCGTCGTCCGAGGTCGAGTCGCTCGCCGCGCAAGTACCCGACTCCGGCGGCATCTACCTGGTTCCCGCATTCGTCGGACTCGGCGCTCCCCACTGGGATCCCTATGCTCGCGGCGTTATCGTCGGACTTCGCCGCGAAACCACCGCCGCCCACATCGCACAAGCCGCCATCGAATCAATTGCCTATCAAAGCCAGGAATTGCTGGCCCTCATGCAAACTGCCACCGGACTCACCCTCTCCCAACTCAAGGTCGACGGCGGTGCCTCCGTAAACACTCGCCTCATGCAGTTCCAGGCCGACGTCCTTAACGCGACGGTGGTCCGCCCCCGCATCACCGAAACGACGGCGTTAGGCGCCGCCTATCTCGCCGGACTCGCGGTAGGTTACTGGCAAGATACCAACGACGTTGCCAAAAACTGGGCACTCGATAGAGAATTCCATCCGTCAGTCAAGGAGCAGGACCGGGCCCGCATGATTCGCGGCTGGAAGCGAGCAGTCGAACGCTCTCTCGCATGGGACACTCCAGCACAGTGAGATCGCGAATCCTAGGAGATCGATGGCGCGCCTCAAAGTGGTGGCGCATAAAAAATCCGGGCAGCTCGTCAAGGGCTACGCTGATCTTAGCGTGCCCGTCGATCGCCATGGCAACCCCGAATCTTCCGCCATCGCCTTGCCCAAGAGCATTCATCTCGAGCCGTCGGACCATGGCCGCCCGCAAAACATCGCGCTCGACACCCTCAAAGCCCTCTTCTTCGTAAAAAGCTTCGAAGGCGACCCTTCCTACGCGGAAACGAAATTCTTCAACCCCGAGCCCAAGATCGAGGGCCTCTGGGTCCACCTCACTTTCGCCGATAGCGAGGTCACCGAAGGCATCGTCCACAACGGGCTCGAGATCCTGAACGACGCCGGCTTCCTCATGAAGCCGCCCGACCCGCAGAGCAACAACAACGCCGTGTACGTCTTGAAGTCCTCGCTCTCCAACTTCCGCGTCGTCGGCGTCAAAGCCCGCTACTGAAGTTTTGAAAGGGCGGGGCTTTAGCCGCGCCGACCAGATACCCTCTCCGAGTGAGAGGCTTTCGCCGCTGAGGTTCGGGCTTACCCTCTTCGAGCAACCTGGGGCTTACTTCAACTCCACTTCCACCAGCACTCCCGGCTGATTCCCCGCATTCGACAACCGATGTGTCACCTTCGTATCTACCCAGTGCGAATCGCCCTTCTTGATCCCATGCGTCATCGTCTGACCATCAGGCGAACTCATCTTCAACTCCATATCCGTCGCCGCCACAATTAGATACGGCCTCTCATGCGTGTGCTCCGCCGACGTTTCTCCCGGCCTCAACTCCCACCGGTACACACGCTCGCTCGGATTCTCTGCCGCCACATCCGCAATGGGCTTCGTCTCCTCACCTTCCGGACGCTTCAGTACCTCCACATCCATCACATCGAACGTCGTTTTTCCCACGTTGTTCACGCGATGTATTAACGAATGCCCGGTAATCGTCCGGGCACCCACCTGCCCGGTTTTCATTTCTGTTGGTTGCCCCTTCGCCTTGCCCGGCTCATCCTGCGTGATGAGCGAATCCGCCAGCTGCACTCCCACATCGTCGTGCGAATGCCTGTGCACCTGGGTGCTCTGACCCGGCTCCAGCGTCACGCGATACGCGCGAATGTAATCGTTCTGCACTACCGTTTTATGGTTCGGCTCGTCTTCCACCGGCACCGGCCCTTGCTGCGCCGACAACGTCAAGGCTCCGCCGACTAACAACACCGCCACCAGTCTCATAGTCACTCCTTGCGCCGCACATCTTACAGGATGACTTCCTTCTTATCACTCGCTGCAGTGAGTAGCGCCGCTGACTTTCTAACTCCAATGCGATATTCCGCTTGCGTGCGTACCCACCTCCTGCGCGCGATCCTCTGGTCCGCTGTCCTGCTCCTCTTAGGTTGCGGTGGGCAGCCGACTGCCTATCACTCCGTACGCATACCTTCCAAGCCGTCATCCTTCATCTGGCAACTGCGACCCCCTGCTGTCACTGCAAACCAGCGGCCGACACGTCCGACGCGTCCCGACCCCAATTACGAATACCAGGTGGGCGTTGACTATCACGCCTATGGCGATGAATTCCTACACACCACTTTCATCACCATTTACCACCAACCGGTTGTCCGCAGTACTGTCCTCTCGCAACTACAGGGAATGGCCGACCGCGGTGCCACCATCATCTTCACCCGAATCTGGTTCGTCACCGAACCGGGCACCACTGACTTCGGCGAACAATGGCGCGCTACCTTCCCCATGAGCCTGCAGGAGCAAGCCAATCTGCGCCAGTACGCACAGGATGTTGCCGCCATCCGCGGCACCAACGGCAACCGGCTTCGTCTCAACATCTGCCTCTTATGGCTTGGCGCCGCTGATTACAATCGCGGCACACCCGAAACCGGCCTCGGTTTCACTCCACTTTCTGCCGGTGTCTTCACTTCACGCGTGTTTACCACCATTGATCGAGTGCTCGCTGCAATCACCGACATCACTCGTCCGGATGGCGTCCACGTCGCTGATCTGGTTTATTTCGAAGGCGAACTGATGATTGGCGCGAAAGCGAACCAGGAATGGTTCATGCTTTCTCACTACCCAACCTTCGTGGAAAAAGTGAAGGCCGCGGGATTGCGCCCCTCTGTCTACTTCATCTCCAATGGCTACCAGTGGGAGATGATGCAGGATGGCTACTTCGACGCCGAATATCCCATCCTCAACAACCACCGATCCATGTACTGGATGTATCGCAGCCTCAAGTTCATGGTTGACCACAATCTCTACCTTCCCGAGCGCATCGATTTCTCCTGGTACATTACCGATCCCGATGGCGCGAATTTCTCATCGATTCTCAAACGAACTCTCAACGACGCCGACGCTACCTTGCCGTCGCTTGGCGTACCTCGAAAGTATTTCGCCGCCGAAACCCACTACTTCGCCGATCCTGTCGCACGCCTGAGCATCGGTCAGGCTTTCGCCAACGAAGCCATCGACAATCCGCGCTTGAAAGGCGTTTGCTTCTGGACCACACCCTTCAGCGGCACTTACGGCGTCGGCTATCCATTCGCTATCGAAGACTACTTGCCGCAGCCACATTAGTGATTCTGGCCCTGCTGCTTGCCAATGCTGTATAACTCCCTGTTCCGGAGGTCACGTTTGAAGCGCTCTTCTTCCCTAATCCTCGTTCTGGTCCTGTTTTTCACCAGCTTCTCATTCGCACAGTCTCTTCCCTCCGATATCGACGCCTGGGCCGATCGCACTCTCCAAACCTTCGAGGTCCCCGGCATCGCCGTTGCCGTCGTGAAAGACGGCAAAGTCGTCCTCGCGAAAGGTTATGGCGTCCGCGAAGTCGGCAAGCCCGCGCAGGTAGACGAGCACACGCTCTTCGGCATCGCCTCCAATTCCAAGGCTTTCACTACCGCCTCGCTGTCCATGCTCATCGACGAGGGCAAGCTCAAGTGGGACGATCCAATCACCAAATATCTTCCATGGTTTGCCGTCGCCGATCCCTACGTCACGCACGAACTCACCATCCGCGACTCTGTCAGTCATCGCAGCGGACTCGGTCTCGGTGAAGGCGACCTCATGTTCTTCCCGCCGAGCACGCTCACTCGCGACCAGATCCTGCAACACGCACGTTATCTCAAACCCGCCTCGAGTATGCGCAGCAAGTACGCCTACTCCAACATCATGTTTCTCGCCGCCGGACAGGTCATTCCGGTCATCGCCGGCAAGTCATGGGACGATTTCATCCGTGAACGCATCTTCAGCCCGCTCGGCTTTACCGACTCCGTCACCAACGTGCCCGCTGTCCTCAAGAGCGCAAACCATGTCTCGCCGCATTCGAAGATCGACGGCCGTGTCACCGCCGTTGACTGGCAGGGCATGGATAACGCCGGCCCCGCCGGTGCTATTAGCGCCAGCGTTAGCGACCTTTCCAAGTGGATGATCCTCCAGCTCAACCGCGGCAAGACCGCCGACGGCAAACAACTCTTCAGCGAGAAGCGTTCCCGCGAAATGTGGTCACCCACCACCATCGTTCCCATTAGCGACCCGCCGCCACCCCTTGCCGTCATCAAGCCCAACTTTTCTGCCTACGGTCTCGGCTGGTTCCTCCGCGACTACCACGGTCGCAAACTCGCTTATCACACCGGCGGACTCACCGGCCTCGTCTCCAAGACTCTGCTCGTGCCGGAAGACAATCTCGGCATCGTCGTCCTCACCAACGCCGAACAGGGTGGCGCCTTCGACTCCATCATCTATCACGTCCTCGATGGTTATCTCGGCCTTCAGCCCACCGACTGGATCACCGCCTTCCGCGCCGCCCGCGACCTTCACGAAAAAGAAGCACACGATACGGAGGCCAAGGAAAAAGCTCTCCGCGTCGCCTCTTCGCAGCCTTCCCTCGAACTCTCCAAATACGCCGGCGCCTACAAAGACGACTGGTATGGCCCCATCAACATCGCCTACGACAACAACCGTCTCGTCATGACCTTCACCAACACACCCAGCATGGTTGGCGATCTAGAACACTGGCAGCACGATTCCTTCATCGCCCACTGGCGCGACAAAACCATTCCCGACGCTTACGTCTGGTTCGCCCTCGGTCCCGACGGCTCCATCGAAAACATCAAGATGAAACCGGTCTCCGAACTAGCCGACTTCAGCTTCGACTACCAGGACCTCTTCATCACCCCAGTACCGAAGCCCGAGCCAGACCACAAAGGACACTAAGGTGACGAAGGAGTAGTTGTTGTGAAGAGTCATTTCCCGACGGGGTAGGCGTTGTGAGAGGTCATGTTGAGGAGGGCGTCAGCCCGACGAAACATCTATGCATTTGAGGTCATGTTGAGGAGGGGCGTCACCCCGACGAAACATCTATGCATTTGAGGTCATGTTGAGGAGGGTCTCACCCCGACGAAACATCTATGCATTAGGTTTTCACCCCTTGGTGACCCTTCGTGTCCTTCGTGGTTAAACGGCCTTTGAATAAACGAGCCCCGCGCCACGCGCCTGGGCAATCGACAATCGCCTCTAGACCATAGACAATAGAGAATTCTTTCGAGGCTTTCGCATATGTCTACCGACGTCCAATCCCGTGCCGCGCTCCCCCAGGTTCCTCTCACCATCGAGGGCTCCAGCGTTCTGCACCAGATGTTCCGCTTCCGCTGGTCGGAGTGGCGCAAGCTCGACCGTGCCGAGCAACAGCAGGTCACAACCGAGGCTCGTCTCGCGCTCGAGTCCATGGAGAAGCAACAGTCCGCCATCTACTCCATGCTGGGACACAAGGGCGATCTCATGTTCGTCCACTTCCGCAACTCGTTCGACGAACTGAATCA
>DASTGW010000008.1:0-15808 GCA_035718705.1 Terriglobales bacterium
CCTTCTTCTACAAACAACTTCGCAATGGCCTCGCCGATGCCCATGGAGGCGCCGGTGACGACGGCTACTTTTCCTGACAGTCGCATGAGTCGCTTGTAGATGGAATGAGGGGCGAAGTCAAGGGCGAGAGAAGCGAAGCGCGAGCTTCGCTCGCGTTGAACGGGCGAGGACGTGTCCGTTCCCACATGTACTTGCTCGGATCGAATTGGAGTAGAATCGCATCCAAAGTGGGTGAGGTCCCCGGCCTTTATGAATTTGCCCCGCACGCTTGGCGAGCTTCGCCATAGCGAGTTGTTCTCTGAATCGCGACTACGCTCGCGCCGTGTAAAAGACGAGATGCGTGAAAACCTGATGGGCCGCCTGCGCGATGGCGGTGAGAGTGTCTTCCCCGGGATCGTGGGGTATGAAGACACCGTAATACCGCAGATCGTGAACGCGATCCTGTCGCGTCATAATTTCATTCTGCTCGGCCTGCGCGGACAAGCAAAGAGCCGCATTCTGAGGGCGCTTACTTCCCTGCTCGATGAAGCGATGCCGTATGTAGACGGCTGCGAGATCCATGACAGCCCGTATGCGCCGATCTGCCGTCGCTGTCGCGAGCTAATCGCGAAATGCGGCGATGCAACGAAGATTGCGTATCTCTCGGCGGAAGATCGCTACGTGGAGAAGCTGGCGACGCCGGATGTCACGATTGCTGACTTGATCGGGGATATTGATCCTATTAAGGCAGCGAAGGGCGGCCACGAACTCTCCAGCGAGATGACGGTGCACTATGGACTGCTGCCGAGAGCCAATCGCGGCATCTTTGCGATTAACGAATTGCCGGACCTGGCGGGAAAGATCCAGGTTGGTTTGTTCAACATCATGCAGGAAGGCGATGTGCAGATTAAGGGGTACCCGGTGCGCCTGCCGCTGGATGTTGCGCTGGTCTTCAGCGCCAATCCGGAGGACTACACGGCGCGCGGGAAGATCATTACGCCGCTGAAGGATCGCATCGGGTCGGAGATTCGGACGCATTATCCGTCGACGGTAGAGGAAGGCATTGAGATCACAGCGCAGGAAGCGTGGGCACAGCGGGATGGACAGGAACTGCATATCCCGAAGTACGTTGCTGAAGTGATCGAGCGAATCGCGTTCTGCGCACGTGACGATAAGCGGATCGACAAGCGTTCAGGCGTTAGCCAGCGCCTACCGATCTCATGCATGGAGAACGTGATCTCGAATGCCGAGCGGCGGGCGCTGCGGAATGGCGAGCAGCAGGTTGTTCCGCGGATCGGTGACATTTATGCCGCGCTGCCAGCGATTACGGGCAAACTGGAACTCGAGTATGAAGGCGAGATGAAGGGCGCCGATACGGTGGCGCGCGAGTTGATCCGGTCAGCCATCGCCGGCACCTATGACCAGTACTTTCATGGCGAGAACATGAACCAGGTGGTGCAGTGGTTCGATCTTGGCGGGAACATTCAGCTGTCGGACAACGCCTCGGCGGCAGAGCTTTCGGAGACCTTGCAAGCTATCCAGGGACTCCATGAGAAGCTCGGCAAAGTGAACGTCGACGCGAAAGACGCGATTGAACGGCGTGTTTCGGCGGCGGAGTTCATCCTGGAAGGGCTGCACGCGCATAAGCGCATTGGGCGCAACGAAGAGCGAGTGTTCAGTGCTGGCGAAAAGCAGCCGCGGCGGGAGAACGAGCGGGAGCGTCCGCAAGAACGGTACAAGGACGACATGCCGTTCCGAAACAAGCGAGGGTACAACTGAGTAGCCAGTACCCAGTATCCAGTAAGAGCTCGAGCGTTTTGTCGGAGTACTGGAAATTGGGGAGCTGCTACTACTGAATCGAAGAGGGTACAACTTCGATCTGGCTCGGGTTCGTGGTTCGAAGAGTTGACTGGGTACTGGCTACTGGAAGCTGGCAACTGAGATGAAGCGCATCCGTTATTCCAAGTACGTGCCGGATCCGGCGGGCGAGATGAGCATGGAAGACCTGCTCAACGCGCTGTCGGACTATCTGCTGCAGAGCGGATTCCAGAATTCGTATGGCATGTATGACATGCGCGATATGGAGCAGACGCTGGATGAGTTGAAGAAAGCCATCGAAGAGGCGCTGCTCAATGGCGATCTATTCGACCAGCAGATGCAGGAACAGATCGAGAACATGTTCCTGGAAGGAAAGCTTGATGAGTTGATCGAGCAGATCGTACAGCGCATGCAGCAGGAAGACTACGTCTCGATCGACCAGCCGCATGATCCATCGCAAAACCCTAGCCTCGGTGGACAGATGGGGCAGAACGAGTCGCAAGCGAAGTTCGAGATCACGGACAAGAGCCTGGACTTCCTCGGCTATCGCACGCTGCGAGAGTTGTTAGGCTCACTAGGGAAATCGAGCTTTGGGCGGCACGATACGCGCGACCTGGCCACAGGCATCGAGGCGAGTGGATCTTCGAAGACGTACGAGTTCGGGGACACGATCAATCTCGACATCACGGCCACGCTGTCAAACGCTATTCAGCGCGAAGGGCTTACGCTGCCGCTGAACATCGAATATTCAGACCTACAGGTTCACCAGTGCGAGTATCAGTCGTCGTGCGCGACGGTGCTGATGCTCGACTGCTCGCACTCGATGATCCTGTATGGCGAAGATCGCTTCACGCCGGCGAAAAAAGTTGCGATGGCCCTGTCGCACCTGATCCGGACGCAGTATCCGGGCGATTCCCTGTCGCTGATTCTGTTTCACGACTCCGCGGAAGAAATTCCGTTATCGCAACTAGCGCGTGTGAAGGTTGGACCGTACTACACAAATACGCGCGAAGGCCTCCGGCTGGCGCAACGAATTCTGCAGCGCCAGCGCAAGGACATGAAGCAGATCGTGATGATCACGGACGGAAAGCCTTCGGCGCTGACCCTAGAGGACGGCCGAATTTACAAAAACGCGTTTGGGCTCGATCCGCTGGTGGTAAGCGAGACGCTGCAGGAAGTGTCGAAGTGCAAGCGAGCGGGAGTGATGATTAATACGTTCATGCTCGCGTCCGATTACGGCCTGGTGCAGTTCGTGCAGAAGGTGACGGAAATGTGCCGCGGGAAGGCGTATTTCACGACGCCGTACACGCTGGGGCAGTATCTGCTGATGGATTACATGTCGCGGAAGAGCAAAACCATCCACTGAGAAGTGCGATGGACGAAGGACGAAGTGAAAAACTCAGGCTGAGTAACTGAAACGCGGGATCTCTCCCGCGTTTTGCCATGTTATCCCTTTACCGGTGTCCCAGGTCCTGGCGGAAGACTTCCTTCTTTCTTCACTGCGGCTTCGGCGGCCTGGAAGCCGATCTTGCTGTGGGTGCCGTCGCAAAACGGCTTGTTTACCGACGCACCGCAGCGACAGAGCGAGAACGCGGGTTTGCCCGTCAGGTCAACAGGTGTTCCGTCGGGGTTGAGTAGTTCGATGGTGCCTTCCGGCGCCTCGACGCGATAAGGTCCATTTGGTCTGCAGGTGATCTTTACCTGTGCCATTTCATCCTCCAGTAATTTCAAACAGTGTAAATCAAGACTGCAGACTGACAGGCGAGCAGGATTGCTCGCCCTACATCCCATCTACTTTTTAAAGACGACGTTGACGACGAGTTTTTCGCCTTCCACTTCGACAACATTGCAGAACGTGCGTTCGCCGCGGCGTGTGAAGTCGAGGCCAACTCGGCTTTTTCCGATCTTGAGATTGCGCACGTGCAGGTGATCGAGGAAGTCCGGCAGCATGGGGTTGATGATGTTCAACTCTTTGCGTGGGGCGCTTGGGCGGATTCCCAAAAGCGAGCTAAGGATCAGGAAGTATGAACCTGATGCCCATGCCTGTGGAGAACACGAGACGGGATAGTGCACCGGCATGTCATTCTCTTTGCGTTCGATACCGCAGAAGAGTTCGGGCAGACGGTAATCGCGAAACGTGAGCGCTGCCTGAAACAGGGTGGTAAACAAGCGGGCGACGGGCGCGCGGTGTTCATTCAAGGCCATGCCGTGGGCGATGAGCGAGTTGTCGTGCGGCCACACTGATCCGCGATGATAACTGAGCGGGTTAAAGGTCTTCTCGTCGGAAGACATGGTTCGCCAGCCCCATCCGGAGAACATGTCGGGACGCATGAGGCGATTTACAATGGCCCTCGCGCGATCGCGATTGATAATGCGGGTGAAGAGCAGGTGGCCGGGGTTCGACGAGATGACTTCCAGCGGCTTCTTTTCGCCATCGAGGGCCATAGCGTAGAAGCCGCGATCCGGCACCCAGTAGGCCTTTTCGAAGCGCTTGGCCAGCTCATTGCAGTCTTTCTTCAGCTTGTCGGCACGCTCTGAGTCGCCGAATATGCGAAGCAGCGAAGCCATTCTGTACTTCGCGTCATAGACGTAGCCTTGGACCTCGACCAGCGCAATGGGCGCTTTCGCGACAGTGCCATCGCGATGCATGTTGGCGTCCCACGAATCCTTCCAGCCCTGATTGGTGAGTCCCTTCTTCGAGCGCCGCAGATACTCGACGAACCCGTCGCCATCGAAGTCTCCGTACTTGTCGATCCAGTCGAGCGCCTTGTACGCGGCCGGCAACAGTTCGCGAACGAGTTCTTCGTCGGCGGTCCAATTCCAGGTTTCGCCGAGGAGGATGAGCCAAAGCGGAGTGGCGTCGATGGTGCCGTAGTAGGGGCCGAAGGGCATCTCGCCAGAGCGGGTCATCTCGCCCTCGCGATATTCGTGCAGAATCTTGCCCGGTTCCTCGTCCTGCCAATCGTTATATTCGGTCCCTTGATAGTGGGCAAGGACGCGCAGGGTTTCCATCGCAAGTTGCGGATTCAGAGAAAGTGACTGGTAAGCAGCAATGATGGAATCGCGTCCGAACATGGTCGCGAACCACGGGATACCTGCAGCGATGATGTGGTCACCGCCTTCAGGAATCTGCAGGGCGTGGAAATCGCTGACCGCGGTCTGCATGGCAACATCGAACACGTCGTTGCTGCTGGTGAAGTGGGTAGCCTGGGCTTCCCAGTCAGCAAACCGCTCCCGGCGAAACTTCAGATTCTCGCTGAAACTGGAACTGTACTGCTGGGCGCGTTCCCCTTCCACGAAGGGACTGATTCGGATGTTGAACTGCACTTCCTGCGAAGGCTCGAGCTTCAGGTTCCAGCGGACGATACTGGCGTCGATATTGGCTGGCTGTGGCTCCATCTCGATCAACGTATGGCGCAGAACATTGTCGCGCCCACGATAGAAGAACTCGATCGAGTCATCGGTGACCACGGGCTGAAAATATTGGCCGTGAGTGTTACGTCCCATGCCGCGGACCTGAAAGACATCGACGAAATCGGCGCCGTACTCCATCTCCACATCGAGTTCAACACTGTTCAGGTTGAAATTTTCGAAGGTGATCCGCTCGAACAGAACATCGTGGCTAAGCATCTGCTCACGGCGGATATGGATGGTGTTCTCAGGCAGGTCGAAGGAATCGCGCAGATGAATGTTGCTGGTGGTGAGTTCGATCTGCGAGAGAAACGTTTTCTCGGTGGCGGACGAAAGGAGAACGGTGCGCTGTCCTCCGGCGCGCAGTTCCATGAAGCTGAGGAATCGCGTGTCATCGTGGAAGAACCCGACGTCGGGAGCTCGCGGCGGGGTGATGTCGCCTGACACACGGGTAGCCAGGAAGGTCTTGCCATCAATCAGCGTAAGGTTATCGACCTTACGCGGACCCATTACCTGGAAGTCTCCATCGCTCCTGGAAGGAGGCTCGATGGGAACCAGGTTGAGTTCCGGCGATTTAACTTGCGTGCTCATGCGATCGCGCGTGGTTCATCCAAATCGACACCGGCGGATGCCGCCGTCTGTCCCGCAATTTCCATGTAGAGGTCCGCATAGTTCTGGACCATCTTCCTCATGGAGAACTTCTCCGCCATGTATGGCCGCACCTGGGTGAAGTCAAAAGACTCGGCTGACTTCGCGAGTTCGACCATCTTATCCACGGAATCGCAAATGTAGCCGCTGACCCCGTGTTCCACCACTTCGGCGACAGATCCGCCGGGTAAGGCATAGACCGGGGCGCCGCACGCCATCGCTTCGATCATTACGAGGCCAAACGGCTCGTCCCACTGAATGGGAAACAGCAAGCCGAGTGAGGAGCTGAGCAATTCGTTCTTCATGGCGAGATCGGCTTCGCCAACATACTCGATGAACTTTCCGTCGATGTGTGGCTCGACCTGCTCTTCATAGTACTTGCGAAACATGGGCTGGATTTCACCGGCGATTTTTAGGGGGATGCCGGTGCGTTTTGCCACTTCGATGGCGAGATGCGTTCCTTTCACGGGAGCGATGCGGCCCAGGAAGACGAAATGCGAACGTTTGCCGGTGCCTTCTCGATAGAGGCCTTCATCAATGCCGTGGTGGATGGTGCGGATCTTTTGGATGTTCTCGAGCTTGCGCTGGAACTCGCTGATGCTGACGTACCACACGTTGGGATAGAAGGAATAGAGGTTGCTGAGGGAATCCTCATGCGCGTGGTGAATGGTGTACACGCACGGCGTGTTGGTGAAGCGCGTGAAGGCAAGTGATGGAGCATTGCTGAGATGGATGATGTCGCACGACTCGATGGCGTCACGAACGGCCCACGCACCATGATTGATATCGCGTAGGTCACTGTGGATTTCTGCGTCAATTGGCCACAGTGACTCGGGATAAATCCAGCGTTTCTCGAGAGGAATGGTGGATTCGCCATTGGTGTAAACCACGACATCGAAGCCCAATTGATCGAGTCCTTGAGCTAGTTGTGCCGCAAAGAGTTCCGTTCCGCCATATCGCTTAGGCGGGATCGAAATGAATGGGGGAACGATCAGCGCAATTCTCATGTGCACCTTTACACAAAACAGAGTTGGTCGGGAACCGCTCCCTAACGCGGCATTAGTTAAGATGCCAGGTGGTTAGCGCAAGTTGGCACACCTAGGCGGGGACAACCAAGGCAGGGCCAGTTTCCTGCGTCGCACAGGATGCAATGCACTTTTCGAACTCAATCGCACGCTTTTCGCTGGTGTGCTCCGCGAGCACGCGTTGTTGGGCTCGTTGTCCGATGGCTTGAAGTTCATCCGCAGGAATCTTCGAAAGAATGTGAACGACATCGTAACTCGAGACAGGGAGCAGGATTTCCTCAGCGGGCGTGAAGAAAGTTTCGAGGCCGGGCCAATTGTCAGAGACGATGGTCGCCGCACAGGCTGCCGCCTCGAAAAGGCGTACGGAGGGCGAGTATCCAGCCTGGACCATGTCGCGACGCGTGACGTTGAGAGTGAGACGCGACGACGAATAAAACCGCGCGTGCCACTTGGGGTTGAGATGCATGATGCGTCGCACGTTTGCCGGCCACTTGATCGATTTCGGATATTGCGGACCGGCGACGATGAAATTCTGATCAGGCAATTGTCGCGCGGGGTCGCAGAGGAAATCGTCGATCTTGGGCTGGCGGTCGGGCGCGTAGGTACCCATGTAACTCAGGTCACAGGCGAATCGCTTGTTCACACTGAACTTGCGATATTCATCGGGATCAAAGGAGCAAAAGAGCGGCACTGCTCGGCGGGCACCGAAGCGCTCTTCGATCTCGCGAAGCATAGCTCCGCCGGTAAAACTGAAATAAACGTCGAAGCCCGGGATCTGGTCGGCACGAAGATAGTCGGTCTTCCCTGTCTCGCGGAGCTGAGAGACGGTGATGGGAGTATCGATGTCATAGAAAGTCTTTACCGGGCCATTCAGTTCGAGCATTTCGTCGATTGCTTGCAGGCCGTCGGGAAAGTAAGAGCCGACCATGACGACATCGGCATAGGCGGCTTCGCGCAAGGCAGATTGGCGTACGGAGGACCAGTTTTCGAAGATGCGTGTGTCGCAAAAGGGCGGCTGCGGCATGTCGCGGTTGTTGGCGTACCAGTAGAGATCATGCTCGTAGAAGACGATGCGATGTCCGCGCTCGTGCAAGGCCCGAGTGAGGGCGCGGAAGGTTGTGGCGTGTCCGTTGCCCCACGATGACGTGATGGAAAGCCCGAAGATGACGATCTTCAAAGTTGCCTCTTAACAGCGAGCAGGATTGCTCGCCCTAACCAGTACAGCTTTTTCGGTACGTGTCCGCTTCGAAGCCTGGAGTATTGAATCCACAACCTTTACGCGACCTTCATAGGTGTGATCACTAAGGGCGCGCTGCCTCATAGCATTGCCGATGCGCTTACACTCCGATGGCGAATGGCTGCGCAGGTGGTCCACTATTTCGTCCGCTGAGGAGGCGATCAGGATTTCCTGGTCCGGCCGGAAGAAGTAATCGACACCGGGCCAGCGGTCGGTGATCATGCACGCGCCTGCGCCGGCGGCCTCAAAAACTCTGGTTGGTGGCGAGAATCCGACACTGGCCATCGAGTCGCGATTGATGTTCAGCACCATCCGCGCAGAGCAGTTGACTACATTGTGCTGATGTGTGGCGACGTGGCCGATCCAGCGCACGTTTGAAGGCAAAGCCTTACCTGCCCAGCCTTCCCCGCCAAGAACGAAGTTCAACTCCGGGGCAAGTTCGGCGCTGCGGAAAAAGAAATCCTCGACTCGCTTTTCACGGTCGGGCAGGCGGTGGCCGACGAAGGCAAGATCGCACTCGAACTGCGAATTCGGTACGACAGGGTGATGATGATCAGGATCGACGGCGTTGTAGATCGGATGGCAATTGGCGGCGCCGAGCTTGAGGTAGTGGTTCACAATAGGATCGCCGCCACCGTAGGTGAAGATAAAGTCGTACTGCGGGATGAGTGCCCGGAACGGGTCGCCTGGATTTCCTTCGACACGGGCGAGCGTGGCGGGAGCATCCACGTCCCAGAAGGCGACGCGGGTGCGCTCTGATTTGCATTCGAGCACGCGCTTCTCGAGCAGATCATCGGCAGCGCCGACGCCGCTGTGCTTGATCACGAGGTCGGAGTCGCAGGCTGCAGCGAGGAGCCCATCGATATCCTGCGGCGTCTGATAGACGATCACGTTGGCGTAGGAAGTGTCGGCGGAGTCGCGATTCTGCTGGCGTTTGTAAATATCAGGCTCGGCAAAAGTGATGTCGTAGCCGAGTTTGTGTAGATACTTGTAAACGCCGCGGTAGTAGGTGGCGGCGCCGTTCCAGTACGACGACGTAATGCTCGATCCGAAGACGAAAACTTTCATGCGACAATTTCCTCGCAGATACCTACCAGTTGCTGCGCCCGATGTTCGCAGGTGTGACGGTTGCGGACGGTTTCGATTGCGTTGGCGGCGATTTGCGCACGAGCAGCGTCGTCTTTCAGCAGATGAGCGATTTCGGTGTTCATCGCGTTGCCATCAGACACGACGAGGTAGTCGGTGCCGGGGCGGAAGAGGTTTTCAACGTCCTGCCAGGGCGAGCAGATCAGCGGGATTCCGCAGGCCATGGCTTCGAAAACGCGGATGGTCGGAATGCCACTTAAGCCATTGCTGTACTGGCAGCGTGGGACGTGAAGCGTAAGTTTGCTGCGGCCGTACACTTGCGGTGCACTGAGGTTCGGCAAGTAGCCGCGGTACTCAATGCCGGCGGCTTCCAGCAGGGCAAGCGCGTCGACTGGATAGCGCACTCCATGCACGACGGTTTTGCGGCTGGGCTCTGCAGCGGCAGGTTCAATCAGGAATTCTTTCAGTTCACGCGTACGTTCTTCATCACCCCAGTTGCCGACCCAGACTACGTCGATTTCCTTGGGCGCGTTAATGGGGCGGAATTTCTCGACGTCCGCAGCTTCGTGGAAGGTCCAGGCTTTCGCGATGCCGAAGCCATCGGTGTAAATCTTGCGGATCGCCTCGCCAAAAGCGAGCACGCCGTCGAAGAGATCAAGGCGGAAGCGCAGGATGTCGCGCGGGCTCGTGTAGGCACGGTGGTGCGTATCGTGAAACAGCGCTTTGAAGCCGAACTTCTGCTTCAGTTCGAGAATTGAATTGACTACCTGGGGATCGTTCCACTCATGAATGATCACGATGTCCGCTTCGCGCAGATGCTCAGCGGCAAATTGCGGGAACGATGCATCGTTGTTATAGAACTGGATATTGAGGTCCGGGTATTCGCGGCGGAAGTCGTCTATGGCTTTTACAGCGAGTTCGCCTTCGTTGCGAACCAGGTTGCTGAGCGACCACGAACCGAGTTCCTCGTAGCAATGAACGTGATGCCCCAGCTGTTGAAGGGAGCGCGCCAGGCCGCGCAGGAAGTGGGCGTTGCCGTGGTTCCAATCGGAAACCCAAGAGTGAGCGAAAAAGTGGATGTTGAAACTGCTCATGCGACGGCAGCTCCCGCAGGCACTAGAGATTGGTACAAATTCACATAGTCGCTGACCATGCGCTCGGCCGTGTAGCGCTGCCGGGCACGACGGTAGGCGAGGTTGGAAAAAGTCAGACGCAAAGTCTTGTCGTTCTGCAACTGGTCGATTTTGCGCGCCAGGTCATCAGGATTATTTCGCTCGAAGTAGCAGGCGGTTTCGCCCCAGAGCTCACGGAAAGGCGGAATGTCGTTGGCGATGATCGCACAGCGTGAAAACGCGGCTTCGACGGGCGCCAGTCCGAACGGCTCATACTGCGAGGTCGCAATGTACATGGAGGCGCGGCTGAAAAGCTGTCGAAGTTGCGCTTCGGACTGCTTGCCGCAAACGCGTACTCCACGGGCGCGAAGTTTGTCGCTACCTTGAAATGCTGGATCGGGATGCTGCTCCTCGCCGGCGATCCAGACTGGAACGTGGTGCTCGGCCTGCATCAGCAGGGATACCTGCTTGGCCTTGTCCCAAACGCGACCTACGGTCACGGCGAGATCGTCCTTGGCCGTGTGCGGATTGAACAGTCCCGGATTGCGTCCGTTGTAGATGACGAGGCCGCTGCGATGGCTGCCGTAGTAAGTAGAAGCCGTTTGCAGCATCCAGCGCGACGGCGCGACTACGACATCCGCAGAGGCGAGCCCGTCGCGCACGAGTTCCCGGTAGGGGCGAATCCATTCGTTCGGCTTTGGCTCTTCGCCATGGACGGCAACCCACCAGCTGACGACGTCGCTATGAGCGACAACAATTTTGGGGATGCTGGTCCTAATCGATCCGTAGCAGTACTGGCTAAAGTGAAGCAGGTCTGGACGGGTTTCAGAAATCACGTCTTCGAGAAATTCGCGCGACTGCCTGAGGTCGTCGAGCGAATCCTGCATCCATTCGAGTTTGAAGGCAGTGGCGCGATAGTCGACGTTGCGAAGTCCGTCGAGCCAATCGCTTTGCGAGTGGGTAGGGATCTCCCCAAAGCTGACGAGCGTGACATGATGGCCGCGCTGCGATAGCCCAGTGACCAGTTCTCTTGTGTACGTCCAGACTCCGCCTACGGTATCGGCGGTGACTAAGACGTGCATTCCAGTTCCTCGATGGCTGACGGTTTCTGCTCCTGGATATCGCTGTAGCCCTTGTCCGAAAAAGTCCCTGTGTAATAACGATGCGCCCTTTCCCACGCCTGGTCGTCTGGCTGCCCAAAAAGTTGCAGGTAGAGAGGGCTTCCAGGGAACGGAAACATCGGTACTGGCTCACTCACCCAAACGCCGTGGGCCTTGAGATTATCCTGCCAGCGGCGGATCTGTTCCTTGTCGTCGTGATCGGTGAGGATCAGGTTTGCCTGCACCCAATGGATGCGCTGCTTGGCGTAGATCAGCAATTCGGAAATTCGGTCGGTGGAGATGCGGCAATTCTTGTTCAGTTCGTCGCGACCTTCTTCCGTGATGGACTCAATGCCGCACTCCATGGAGATGCAATTGGCGCGACCGAGCAGGTCGAGCGTCTCTTCGTCCCAGAGATCGATGCGCGTCTGAAAACCGATATTCACGTTGCGCTCGGCCATGCCTTCGAGCAGACGGCGGACATTTTTGCCGACGCCGAAGATCTCGTCGATGAAGTAGATGTAGTCGACGCCGCGGGCAATGACAGTGTCGACTTCTTTCAGGACCTCGTCGACGTCGCGCTCTCGGAACTTGTTGCGGAACAGCGTTTTGTTGCAGAAGGTGCAGGACCACGGACATCCGCGGGCGAATTCCAGCTCTGCCCCGTGACCTTCACCCCAGAAGACGTGGTGCCGATGCTTGTGCTTTTCGACATCGTAGTTTTTGAAGTCGAGGGCCTTGAGCGACTTCATATCGGTAACGCCGAGCGAAGGGCTCAGGTGCACGCCGCTGTCGTCCTTCCAGCAGCATCCGGCAATTTCGGCCCAAGGCTTGGAGGCAAGTTCAGGGATGGTTTGGTCCGGCTCGCCGCGCATGCCGACGTCGCAGCCGAGCTTTCGGATCGACGCTGCGGGAGTAGCGGACGTGTGGGGTCCGATCGCGACCTTCACAGCCTTGCCGCCAATTTCGGCAAACCACTGCTTAGGGATGCGAACTTCGGGCGGCGGACATCGCCAGAACAGATAGGAGGGCGCAGTCGGTATCACCAGGAAGTCGGGCGCGAAGGCGTCGACGCGGCGCTTCGCCTCTTCGGTTGTGAGGTTTTCGTTTTGCGCGTCCACCAATAGGGGCTCGTGTCCGGCTTCGCGCAGCTTGTCCGAGGCAAACATCAGCTCCAGCGGATAGTGTGGGTCCTGACAGCCAAAGTACGTGGACCCTTTGAAATTCCAGTTCGGATTGACCAAGGCGAACTTCATGCAGCCCCCGAAACGTTTTCCAGCGCGATCGCGGGCTGCGCCGCGACGGCTGGTTCCACGACCGCGCGGTTCTGCTTCCACCAGTCGTAGATTCGCAGTAGCGTCTGGCGGACACCAAATTGGGGCTTCCAACCTGTATCGCGCTTGAGCTTGCCGTAGTCGGTGACATAGACGAGTTGGTCGCCGGGGCGAGCCACGTCTTTCACGTATTGAAGTTTCTTCCCGGTGAGCTTCTCGATTTCGGAAATAAGCTCTACCAGGGACACGGTATTCTCCGGACCTCCGCCGACGTTGTAGATCTGGCCACGAGTGATGGATTGGTGAGTACGAGCGGCGTCGAATGCGCGCACCAGATCTTCAACGCACAGGACGTCGCGGATCTGACGTCCGTCGCCGTAAATCACGAGCGGATTCTGTTCGAGCGCCGAGTAGAGGAAGTGCGCGACCCATCCCTGGTCTTCGTTGCCGAACTGCCGTGGTCCGGCGATGCAGGACATTCGGAAAACGACCGAAGGAATGTCGTAGATGCGGGAGTAGTCACGCACGTACTGGTCGGCAGCTCCCTTGGAACAGCCATACGGGGAATGGAAATCGAGTGGCTGCGCCTCCGAGATGCCGCCGATGTCGCGGAACTCGTGGCGCTTCGGGAAGGAAACGATCTGGTGCTCGGCGAGATCGCCGTAAACTTTGTTGGTCGAGGTGAACAGAACGAATGGACGATTGCCTGATTTTCGAGCAGCTTCAAGCACGTTGAATGTGCCGAGCAAGTTCACGTCGAAGTCGTGGCGCGGATTGGTGACGCTGGTTGTGACGGCCACCTGGGCGGCGAACTGGAAGACCTGTGTCGCAGTGCTTACGGCGCGGTCAACTTCGACCTGATCGCGGATGTCACCGATTGTGATCTTGAGACGATCAGATTTTCCCGCAGCCTTCTTGAGATTTTCGAGATTGGTAAGGACACCTTTACGCGAGAGATTATCGAAAATATGAAGCTTCGATTCAGTATTTTCCAGCAACCAGTGAGCCCAGTTCGAACCAATGAATCCTGCTCCCCCACAGATCAGGATCAACTGATTCCTATCATTTGTTGACATTTCTTTCCCCATTTTCCGCATGAACACTAAGCCGTCAATCCATACACGGTGAGTTTTTGGACGGCTTCCGCCGCTCTGTCTTCCGCATGCTGCTCGCGCAGCCAGTTCACCAATTCACGAATGCCGTCGGCGAACTTTATTTTCGGCTCATAGCCAAGATGTTTCTTGATTCGAGAGATGTCTGCGAAGCAATGACGGATGTCACCCGCACGGTACTTTCCTGTTAGTTCCGGTTCGATTTCTGTGCCGAGCGCAGAAGCCAAATTGCAGGCGACCTCACGAACGGACACCGGTTCGCCGGAGGCCACGTTCAAGGCCATCCCATCGGCTTCGCTCTTGTCCATCGCAAGCAGGTTGGCCTGGACGATGTCGTGCACGCTGACGAAGTCGCGCATCTGGTTTCCGTCTTCGAAGACCATCGGCGCACGTTCGTTGAGCAGACGCGATGCAAATATGGCCGCGACGCCAGTGTAAGGATTGGAGAGCGCCTGCCGGGTGCCGTAGATGTTGAAGAAGCGGAGCGCCACCACCGGCAACCCGTAGGTACGGCCGAAGAGCAGGCACATCTCTTCCTGGTCTTTTTTGGAGAGAGCGTAATAGGAACTCACGTTCAGCGGCTTCGATTCGTCGGTTGGTATCGGAGCCAGATCGCGCCCACACTTGGGACAGGTTGGTTCCCAGCGTTTCTGCTTCAGCTGATCCGTGGTGCGCTCGTTCGGAGCTACTTCGCCGCATTCCACACAAAGATACTTGCCTTCGCCATAGATCGACATGGAGGAAGCTACGATGAGCTTCTGTGCTTTGATTTCGGAATCCAGCACGGCCTGGAGCAGGTTGGCCGTGCCCTGGGTGTTCACGCCCATGTAGTGGGCGATCTCATACATGGACTGGCCGACGCCGACTGCCGCCCCGAAGTGATAGATCACATCGATGTCACGGATGGCGTCGCGAACGGCATCGATGTCGCGCAGGTCGCCGTGGATGAAGTGCACTTCGCCAGCGAGATAGTCGGGCAATCCGTCGCTATGGACTTGTGGGGTCAGGTTGTCGAAGACACGGACTTCATGGCCTTGCTTGAGTAGTGCGTCGGCGAGGTGCGACCCAACGAATCCCGCACCTCCCGTGATCAGAATCTTTTTCCCCATTTATTCCTCGTTTCGCGAGGCACCGACTTTCATGCCTTCCGCTTTGAGTTGTTGAGACTGCCCCGCAGGAGCGGCATATCGGCTGACGGCCCAAGTCACGAAATCAGCGAAGTCGTTCACATTCTTCGGCGGAGCGGTATAGTGCGGCCACGTCCCGAGATGTTCGGGAGTGAAGCAGAGGGTCATGGTGGTCTGGAAAGGCTCGAGGGCCTTCATCTGGCGATCGAACCACTGCTCCGCGTTGGGCCGGAACCAGTCTGCCCAGCTCACGCCTGTGCGCAGGTACTGGACACCGAGTTTCTGAAGCCACTCGACACCGATGTCGAGGCGATGGTCTTCAAAATGAAACCACTGACAAATGCCCAACCCTTTGGGGAACGAGTAAGCGGCGGGCTTGGGAGTCATATCCTCGCGAATCAGACCCATGTAGTAGTGGCGATAATAAGAACTGCCCTCGGATTCCTTGTGGCGCGTGGTCGCCGTCCAGGTCGCAGGCAGGTCAAAGAGGCTGTACCAGTGAACACGGTCGGCTTTCGGTAAGAGAAGCTCTGCAGAGCGCTGCATGCCGAAGACTTGAACTTCTTCGGCGCCGAAAGAAGAGGCACCCGCCTCCGAAACCCAGATCGGTTTATCGGTGATGGCGCGGATTTCGTCAAGTTTGGAAGGCCATTCGTTGATCTGCCAGTGATTCCAGTCCAGCGGAAAGCCATGAACGGCGACGACGTCGACATGGTCGAGCACGCCATGCGACTTCATCAGCTGCATGAAGTTGGCGTCGATGGGGGAGATGCCCCCCAGCACCTTGAGGACGTTCCTGCTCTCCGCGCGCACCGCGTCCGCGGCCAGGCACACCATCCGGGAGAACTGCTCCCAGCCCGGGTCCATCTCGAAGTCCCA
>DASTGW010000009.1:0-2951 GCA_035718705.1 Terriglobales bacterium
ACTGCGAATTGCCACCGCACGCCACTTCGCCCACTTGATGCTTATGAGAATTGCCAATGACCCAATTAACGCCCGGGATAGCCGCAAGCTCTCGCGGCGCGCGCTGGGCGTAACATCCGGTGACGACGATCTTGCAGGCCGGATTCTGCCGATGGATCCTGCGGATTGAGTTGCGCACGTCCTGATCGGCGGAAGCAGTTACGGTGCAAGTATTTAGCACCACCACGCTGGCTTCCTGCGCGGTTTCCGAGCGTGCCAGACCGCGCTCGATGAACTGTCGCTCAATCGCGGCACCATCGGCTTGCGTAGCACGACAACCGAAATTTTCGACGAAGAAACCTGACATGGCAGTTGGTAGTATTATAGGCGAGAGCGGGTGAGCTCCTTTTCATCCGTTGTTCAAGTTCGAAACAGAAAATCCAACTACTCAGGATTCTGTTGCATCCAAAATTTCACGTTCGAAGCAAGAATGCTGTTCGGTCCCCCTGGAGGCCCACTCGATGAAACGCCGCATTTTGCTGGTTGATGACGAACTCGCCATTCTGCTGACGCTGCGCGCAATCCTGGAGATGAACGGTTTTGAAGTTGAGACCGCCGCTTCGGCTCGCGAGGCGGAAGGCAAATTGACGAATGGCGAATTCCACATGGTCATCACCGACATGCGGATGGAGACCGAAACCGCTGGCTATGACGTGATCCGCCTGGCGAAACAGCAGAAATACAATCCGGCGGTGGCGATCCTTACCGCTTATCCGACCCTGGGCAGCGACTGGAAGAGCCGTGGCGCCGAATCGATGCTGGTAAAGCCAATGAACGCCAACGACCTGCTGCGGCAGATCGAAGCGCTCCTCATCACGCACGAAGACCATAAGCAGAGAGTCCAGGGCAGCAGCAACAAGACCCCCATCAAGGCGGCTGCGACTACCGCCACCAAGAACAGCCCCAACTCCCGCGCAAAGCGTCTCGGCTAATCAAAAACAAAGCTGAAGGCAGTCATCCCAGTCTCAGGATTCTGAGAGATGGGTTTGCGCCCGCCTGCGAGCGCAAACCACTGAACCTGGATCTGTGGGCGACCTTAGGCGGTCGCGGCCGTGGCACGCTTTTGTTGGAAGCACTCACGGCAAAAAACTGGACGCCCTTGGGTGGGCTTGAATGGAACGGTGGTTTCCTTACCGCATTGGGAACAACTCGTCCTGGTTTCCACCTTCGGATAAGCCCCTGGGGTGGCGATCCCTAAAGCACTTGCCCGCTTGCCTTTGCAAGCCTTACAACGCTTGGGTTCGTTCTTAAACTGTTTGTCGTGGAAGAAAAGCTGCTCCCCCGCAGTGAAAACAAAGTCGGATCCGCAATCAACGCACTTCAACACCTTGTCCTGAAATTCCATATTGCTCCCTTCAACCCCGCGCCCCTCGCGGCCCGTTGACCGCGATATCGCGCCACTCCCATGGTTCGATATCCCGACTTCACGCCGCCGAGGTTGTGGTTCCCTGTTCTCGACCCTGGGCTGAGCCCGGAGGCGAAATAATGCCGAATGAATGAAACAACGACTGCGCTTATAAGGAACTTCAGTGGTGCAGGGCCCGCCGGCGGTGATATGGAATGGGCGCTTAAGTGGTAAGGGGAAGCGGCCCAGAAATACCAGCGATGGAAACTCGACGACCTTCGCTACATCAGCTAGCGATCGCAAGTAGCGCTGGTTTCGCTCGTGTCTTGTCGCCTGGTCTCAGGTAGAAGGAATGAAATTTGATGAAGGATGAATCTTCTGAGCTGAACCTTGCGCGTAATCTAGGACCCGAACTACCGCGAACCCGTTACTCAACCTGCCCGCCCCTCGCCGGGCACCCCATATATTTTGCGGGAATGCCCTCGAAGTCAAGCAGTTTCGGTGCAATCTCAATTTGAACTATTCGTAAAAACTCTTAGTAAAAAAGACGAATTGCAAATTGCAGTTGCCGTGGTGCGTAGGAATCGGTCGGACGCATAAAGCCGTTCAGCAGCCGATATTGCGCGGGGAAATGAGTGGCGTTCACCACCGCATCCTGCTGTACGAATGTGGCAGCCGAATTATCGAAACCATCATCGCTGCTGTTAACACGCTTGTTATCCCGATTCAGGACGTTGAACGCTTCGGCCATCAATTCCAGTTTCAGATACTCAGTAAGACGAAACGTGCGCGACACACGCAAATCAGCGGTCATGTAGTTGGGTCCGGTAAAGGCGTTGCGGCTGTATCCGGGAAGCCGGTCATTCCCGGTGTTTCCGTCGCGGTTAGCATCGCCGACGATTCGCGCGCTCACGGGACGCCCGCTGCCATAAGTGCTGACGCCAGACAGCTTCCAGTTATTAAACAAGGCCCGCAGCGCGAGATGTTCGCGTCCGAACAAGCGTGGCTGATAGGTCCACGCTGCCACCCAGCGCTGCCGCTGATCCACGCTGCTCCAACTGCGCTCAGAAGGCGAATACGAATTCTGGACCGTCGCCGGTCGGCCTGCCACGAGAGCGTCTTGCCCATCGTCGATCGCCTGCCCCCACGTATAGCCAACGCGGAAGTAGAGCCCGCGCGTCATCTTCCGCTGCAGTGAAACCGTTGCACCGTGATAGACGCTGGTGGCAGCACTCTCAAACACATTGATCGCGCCAATCTGCGAGATCGGCCTTTGCACATCTCCCGCACACGGCGGAAAAGGGCAGTCCAGCGTCTTTGTCATGATCCAGGGAGAGAACGAAGCAACGTCATAGTAAGACCCCAGAAAATCTTCTCCGCTCTCATCGAACACCGGATAGCTGACGCGAATCGGCGACGGAAGATTCACGTCCCGCGCTCGAATCAAGTGTTCCCCATGCGTGTAGAGATAAGAAACATTCAGATGCAAACGCTCAGCTACTTCCTTCTCCACACTCAGGCTCGCCTGCTGAACGAACGGCGTCTGAAACGTCGGACTGAACGCCGC
>DASTGW010000010.1:0-4188 GCA_035718705.1 Terriglobales bacterium
CGGCGTTTCCATTTTTGTCCTCGATAGTTGGGGAAACCTTTTCGTGCGGGTGTTCGTAGGGTTATTCTGGGGCGCGTTCATGCTGGTTTTGAATGGTCCCGGCTTAGTCCGCAGCGTGCGGGCGCTGAAACGCTTCGATGCCAGACACCGCCGCATCAATCAAGGTCTCGCCAACTACGAACGCCGGCCCTCCGGTTATTGATCTGCAATCGCTGTCGGTCACGTTCGGTGGCCGGCCCATTCTGCGCGAACTCAACGGTCAATTGCGCGGACGCGCGATCGGCTTACTGGGTCCGAACGGCGCCGGCAAAACGACACTGATCAATGCACTACTCGCGAATTCGCCGACGATCCCAATGTCCGAGCTCCGTGCGACCAGTGGCTACGAAGGCCAGTTCATCGACGGCGGCAAAGTCATCTGGGGACACGAGGCGGCAGTCGGATATGTCCCTCAAGACCACAAGGCCCTGATCGAAAAGGGCATGACCGCGCTCGAGTGGCTTCACCGCTGGGATCCTTCCGCCTCCACAGAGGAAATCCGCGGCTTGCTCGGCCAGATGCTTTTCCAGCGTGAGGAAGGCATGAAGAAAACAGATGTGCTCTCGGGCGGTGAAGCGGCGCGCCTGCTCTTCTGCAAACTCATGCTGCAGAAGCCCAACGTGCTCGTCTTCGACGAACCTACGAACCACCTCGACCTTGAGTCCATCAACGCACTGAATATCGCGCTGCAGAAGTACCAGGGCACGGTGCTGCTGGTCACGCACGATCACGATTTGATCGACGAAGTCGCAACTCGCATCTGGCACTTCGAGAACGATCACCAGATTACCGACTTCAAGGGGACGTACGAGGAGTACCAGTCGGCCGTAACTGCTTAGAAATACCCGGTAAGCGAAGCCCGCCGGTTTGGCGGGCTTTTCTTTTTGAAATCAACGCCATTCGCCGGTAGCCCTCGTTTACCTGCCGAAAACCTCGCGACTCCCCCACCTTCAATCTCCTATCTTGGGCATGCGTTCAAGGTGAATAAAGGAGTTGAGTATGCACCCCCGAGATCGCTTCGCTAAAGTCCAGGACATGATCGCCGCACTGGCACTAATCGTCATCGGCTGCTTTTGCCTGATTATCACACTTGGTGTGCTGCCGATGGATTGGTTAGACATCCTGCACGCACCCTTGATACAAGGATTGCCGCTACTCTTAATCGGTCTTGGTTATGTGCTGCTCCTGCTTGAGCGCACGACAAGCAATCGTTCGCTCGAGCGGGGCAGCCGATAGTGCAACGGGAGACACGTTATGGCCGTTGAAAGACGAAGCATCTTCAACACGACTCTGTGGACCGGGCTGTTCATCGTAGCCGCCGGAGTGGTTTTGCTACTCGATCGAGCGGGACTGGTGCATGCTGGCGCCATTTTTCGATTCTGGCCGGTGTTCCTGATCGTGCTCGGTTTGAGCATGGCGTTCGGGCAGAAAGGCGGTGAGTGCTGCCAGGGAAGTGCGATCGGCGGCGGCATCATGGCCCTCTGGGGCGCGCTTCTGCTTGCACAGAATTTCGGCTATCTCACCTGGGGACAGATCTGGCCCATCGTACTGATCGTTATCGGCGTGCTCATGGTGTGGCAGTCGTTCCGGTTGAAGGGCATGAACTTGCACTTGGGCGGGAAGATGCACCCCACCAGCGTCTTTGCTTCCGTCGAGAGGACCATCACTGACCAGAACTTCCAGCAAGGAAAAGCGGAAACCGTCTTCGGCAGCATCCAATTGGATTTTCTCTCCGCCGATATTGCGGAGAAAGCCATTCTCGAAGTCGCAGCCGTCTTTGGTTCTGTCGAGATCCGTGTTCCTTCCAGCTGGAATGTCGCGGTCGAAGCCACTACGGTCTTCGGCTCCGCAGAAAACAAAACTCGCCCGCCGCTGGCCACGGCAAGTCCCAAGACTCTGACGATTCGTGGCGAAATAGTTTTTGGCAGCTTGGAAATCAAGAACTAATTAACGATCATGCATCCGATTGTCGGACATCCTCGGCGGCTGGGACTCTATGCACTGGCATGGCTGCCGCTCATGCTGTTGCTCGGATATCTTTTCAGGGCCTCCGGCCTGAGCAATGCAGAGGCACTGGCGCTGGTTCTGCCGTTGGCTCCGCTTTACGCGGCCATGTGTTTGGTCGCCTGGTATCCCACACGCGCTACGCCAATCCAGAGTTCGGGATTCATACGTTTAGTTGTTACCCAGTTAGCAGCCGCAACTCTTGTCAGTTCCGTGTGGATGCTCCTCGCACTGGCGTACATCTCAGGCCTTGTTCTTATCGAGCGCTTCCAGGACATCAACAGTCATGCTGCGCTGGCCAAGATGATCTTCGGCATCGGAGTGCTGCTGTACCTGCTGTCCGTCGCTTTGCACTACGTGCTCCTTTCGATTGAGCGCTCCCATCAAGCGGAAGAACAGGCGCAAGAGGCACGACTCTTGGCTCGCGACGCAGAGTTGCGCGCCCTGAAAGCACAAATCAATCCACACTTCCTCTTCAACAGTCTTCATTCCATCAGTGCGCTTACCACGGTCGATCCGTCGCGTGCGCGAGAGATGTGCATCACGCTCGCAGATTTCCTGCGCAGCACCTTAGGTCTCGGTGAGAAAACACTGGTTCCCCTCGAAGAAGAAATTTCGCTGGTACGCCGTTTCCTGGCCGTGGAAAAAGTTCGTTTTGGTCAACGTTTAAAGGTGCAGGAAGAAATTGAGATGGATGCACTCTCCTGTCTTATACCTCCACTGTTACTGCAGCCACTGGTGGAAAACTCGGTCGGGCACGGCATCGCGAATCTGCCCGAAGGTGGCACGATTCGAATCTCTGCTTCCGATGGCGCCGGACGGTTAGTGCTCACGGTTGAGAACGACTTTGATCCTGAATATCGCTCGAAGCGCCGGCAAGGAATCGGAATGGCAAATGTTCGCGAACGACTCTTATCCCGCTATGGCAAAGAATCCAGCTTTAGTACGGAAATTTCCGGATCGCAATTTCGAGTGAACTTGAGTTTTCCTGCCGAAAGGAGTTCCACCTTATGAGTGACCGGCAGAGGATTCGCGCCGTAATCGTTGACGATGAAGAACTCGCTCGCCAAGTGCTGCGTGAACTGATCGCTCCTCATCCGGAGATAGAACTCATCGCCGAGTGCGCGAATGGTTTCGAAGCGGTAAAGGTGATCGGGGAACACAAGCCCGACCTGTTGTTCCTCGATATTCAGATGCCAAAGCTCAATGGCTTCGAAGTGCTGGAGCTTACGGGCACAGAAATGGCCATCGTATTTACTACGGCGTACGACGAATATGCTCTCAAAGCTTTCGATGTACATGCGATCGACTATCTATTAAAACCGTTCGGCGCCGATCGATTCGAAACGGCTCTGCGAACCGCCAAGCAAAGAATAGGAGGGAGCTCCGCTTCCCTTGCCGAGTTGGCCCAGGCATCGCGGGCGCCAGGAGAATTCGCGGATCGTATCGTCGTTCGCGATGGGGCGAAGGTCACGATTATTCCCACCGACAAGATCGACTACATCGAGGCGCAGGACGACTACGTCGGCATCGCGAGTGAAGGTAAGAAACATCTGAAGCAACAGACCATTGGCAGCCTCGAAGCGGCCCTCGATCCTCGTACGTTCCTGCGTATTCACCGCTCTTACATTTTGAATGTGGAGCGAATGTCAAAAATCGAGCCCTACAGCAAAGACAGTAAGGTCGCAGTATTGAAGGACGGCACGCAACTGCCGATCAGTCGCGCCGGATACGCCCGCTTGTGCGAAGTCCTCGAAGGGAATCGCTAAGCCTCCGAATCGAAGATGACCTGCTCTTCTGAAATCAGGTACCCGACGCGCCGGTGATCGATAAATTTAGCCTCGTCTTCTGTGGATTCTTTCCACTCAGGCGATTGCCGCGCCCTCAGCAGAGAATCAGCGTCATCGAACCAGAGCTCCGCAACGCCGTCGAAGTCAGCAGCACGCTGATCTTCGCTGAGCGAGATTCGACGACTCTGAACCAGCTTCCGCAGACCGGGAATGCGAGAGCCGAGCGGACCATGTACTTCCTTCCAATAATGAAAGAACTCGTCGTCCGACATGCCCGGCTTCTTCGTGATGCAGTAGACGATCTTGACCATGGGCCTTCCGTCGCAAATCAGGTGAACGCCTTGCGGAGCTCGTT
>DASTGW010000011.1:0-2711 GCA_035718705.1 Terriglobales bacterium
GTTGCGATGACCTGATGAAACGCAGGATCGAGCGCTACTTCCACCGTCAGTTTGTTCACGGGCTCGATGTCCGGCGCGCGGCGGGTCCAAAGCAGAACGCTGTTGCTGTCGGGATCACCGGAGGCGACGCCTTCCGGATACAGTTCGCGGCGTTCCTGCGATGAAACCTTTGAGGGACCAGCAGAAGTGCGGCTCCAGGCCGCTTCCGCGCCAAGTACCGCCGCCATCGCAAGAAAATCGCGCCGCGTGATCGTCATCGTTGATTGGCTCCTATTTTGCAACTAGGGAGTGAGGATCTTAGTTATCACAATCACGGCTGACGGGCGTGGCGAAATCAGAGTGGCAGGGACGAAATGAACAATTCGGCGGATTAGATAGCCGTGTCGAGTGGCACGGCTATTCCTTGAGGCGATTGGACTGGCGATCAGCCAATCCTATTCGGGCTGGAATGCGTCGCCCTCGACCTTGACGCTGGGGTCTTCGTTGATCTCCTTGATCACGATGGCGTGCAGGCCTTTGCGCTCGTAAACATCGCCTTTCACGCGAACATATTTGCCGACGAAGGGCATGAGGCGCGGGCGCTGATCGGTGTCGGGCATGCCTTCGGAGATGGGCAGGTACATGGTGCCGTCGTCGGTGAGAATGGCGAGCGGCGATCCTTTTCGCGCACAGTCCAGAGCGCACTGGCGATTGAATTTGCGCGCGGTGGATTCATGGTTCTGGATGGGGCAGGCGATGTCGCGGACGAGGCCGGAGATGGTCTGGTTGGTGAGCGGCTTGTATTCCTCCTTCGAAGATTGGGAAGATTGGGCGATGGCGGCGATGGCAATGAGGGCGAGGGCGGCGGCGAGAAGAAGGGCGGAGCGTGGTTGCTGCATAAGAGTCTCCTGTTAGTCGGTCAGTCTGTGAGTCGGTCAGTCATGCGGGCCGAGTGGTTGTCTCTCCAGATCTCGTGGATCGGGAAGATCACTCAGGCAAGGTAATGGCTGGGCATCCTCGAACGTTTCGTTGTTGAGCGAAACGTTATTCCGCTGGGACGAGTAAACTTTGAGCATGGAACACGAAGATCTGGCGCGCCTTGCGGCACTGGTCGGCGATAACACGCGGTCGCAGGCGCTGCTCTCGCTGATGAATGATCGCGCGCTTCCGGCGGGCGAATTGGCGCGGCTGACGAATGTTTCGCCGGCAACGATGAGTGCTCACCTGGCGAAGCTGGTGGAAGGCGGCCTGTTGCGGGTGGAGTCGCAGGGCAAGCATCGTTATTACCGGCTGTCGGGTCCGAAGGTGGCGAACCTGCTGGAAACATTCGGCACGCTGGTGCGGCTACCGGAGGTGGCGAGTGAGAGCAAGGTGCCGGGCCAGTTGCGGTTTGCGCGCACTTGCTATCGCCACCTGGCGGGACACGTGGCCGTCGAGTTGAATCAGGCGGCACAGACGAAAGGATTGTGGTCGATTTCGAAGTCGCGCGATCGGGAGTACGAGGTTTCGCACGCGGGTTGGCGATGGCTGGAGTCGGTAGGCGTGGAAGCGTGCGAGAGGCGGGGATTTGCGCGCGCGTGTCTCGACTGGTCGGAGCGACGGCATCACCTGGCGGGCGAATTAGGCTCGCGATTGCTGGAGCGCTTCTTCGCCTTGAAGTGGATTGCGCGCGTCGGCGAGACGAGGGCGATACGCGTGACGCATCGCGGGCAGGAAGAGTTGTGCAGGCAATTGGGGTTGAGGGTCGCGTAAGTCATGGACAGCGTATTTCGATTGCGGACGGCAGTGGCGGGCGACATTCCGGCGCTACACGAGTTGATTGCGGCGTCGGTGCGTGGCTTGATGACGTGGGCGTATTCGCCATCGCAACTCGAGGCTGCACTGGGGAAGTGGCTGGGCGTGGATTCGCAGTTGGTGGCGGACGGAACGTATTTTGTTGTCGAGGCCGACGTGGATGGAAGAACGGTAATGGTCGGTTGCGGCGGATGGAGCAAACGCAAAACGCCGTATGGAAGCGATCATCGGCCGGGAAGAGAGGACGCGTTGCTCGATCCAAGTGTAGATGCGGCAAAGATCAGGGCGATGTTCGTGCATCCGGAGTGGGGGCGCAAAGGGATTGGCAGCATGATCATGGACGAGTGCGAACGTGCGGCGGGCAAGGCCGGTTTTACGCGATTTGAGATGGGGGCCACGCTAAGCGGAGTGCCGCTGTATGAGAAGTATGGTTATGCGGCGAAGGAGAGAGTGGAGTTGCCGCTGAGCAATGGGGAGACGCTGCCGGTTGTGAGGATGGAGAAGACAAGGTGAGCACCGTCTTGCATCACCTTGTCGGGAAACGGCGCGAGCCGAGAGCCTAACTGTTCCGCAATACCTCCATCGGATCCACCTTGGTTGCGCGGCGCGCCGGCAGGAGACTTGCCACGGCGCTGAGAAAAACCATCAGCAGCGTTACGGATACCAGAGTGACGGGGTCATTCGGGCTGACGCGAAACAACAGTGAACCCATCGCACGCGTGAGTGCCAGCGAAGCAAGGATTCCGGCAGCGACGCCAGTCGCTGTTGTGCGCAGGCTTTGTGACAGGATCAGCGACAGCACGTGCCAAGGGCGCGCACCGACGGCGATGCGGATCCCAAACTCCTGAGCGCGTTGCGACACTGAATAAGAGATCACGCCGTAGACTCCCACGACCGTCAGCACGAGCGCGAGGGCGGCGAAAGCGGCGAGTAACGCC
>DASTGW010000012.1:0-3551 GCA_035718705.1 Terriglobales bacterium
AACTAAATAGAATCAAATAGTTAGATCCGTTTATGCAAAGTTATTGTCTGATTCGCGGATTGGCGAGGCTGTACAGCACATCCGTCAGAAGATTCACCGCAATGTAGGTGAGCCCGATCGCCAGAATACAGCCCTGCACCAGCAGGTAATCGCGCGTCGTGATCGCTTGGATCAACAACCTTCCAACCCCCGGCCCGGCGAAAATGGTTTCCGTTACCACTGCTCCAGCGAGCATGGCACCAAACTGCAATCCGATGACGGTCAGCACCGGGATCATCGCGTTTCGCAGCGCGTGCTTGTACACGACCGTCCGCTCCGGCAATCCCTTCGCGCGCGCGGTTCGAATGTAGTCTTGCCCAAGTTCTTCGAGCATGGCTGTGCGAACCATCCTCGTCAGGATGGCAGCGAGTGCGCTACCCATCGTCACGGCCGGCAGGATCATGTGCGCCCATGTCCCCGAACCCGACACAGGCAGCCATCCCAGGAAGATGGCAAAAAACAAAATCAGGATCGGTCCCAGTGCGAAATTAGGAAATGACAAGCCGAGCAAACTTACGAACCCGAGAACGCGATCTTGCCAACGATTCCGTCGTCGCGCTGAAATCACTCCTGCCGGAATCGAGATGAAGATCGCCACCGCCAGTGCGGATAGCGTCAGCTTCAACGTGTACGGATAGCGCTGCGCAATTACTTGCGATACATTCTGGTTAAACCTGATCGAGCGGCCGAGATCTCCGTGTAACACGCCTTTCCAGTAATGTGCGTATTGCTGTGAGAGCGGCTGATCAAGTCCGTAATCGTGACGGGCCTTCTGAATATCCGCGGCAGCCGTTCCCTCCCCCAGCATCAACTGGATCGGATCACCTGGCACAAGGTGAATCATCAGAAAGACAACCGAGACCACGAGCCATATCACCGGCAACGTATAGACCAGACGCGTTGTGAGGGATCGGAACAACGGCTATACGTTACCAGATTGAACTTCAGCTTCAGCCGGTTGTTCCGTATCAATCTTTACTTTGGAAATGCGCATACCATCCATTTGTTCCACCGTGAAACGACGGCCGTGGTCTTCCACGTGATCTCCCGCCCCGGGAAGCCTCTGCAGCTTCGCCAACACAAATCCGGCCAGCGTTTCGAAACCCTCGTCGCGCGGAAGACTGATCTGGTAAAGCGTTTCCAGGTCGCGCACGGTCGTTGCCCCGTCCAGAACCATGCTGGAGCCGGCAGTCAGCGGCTGTGGAGTGATGTCGAACTCGTCTTCGATCTCGCCGACTAACTGCTCGAGCGTGTCTTCCACGGTCACCACGCCGGCGGTCGAACCAAATTCATCGACGACTACAGCCAAATGTCTTCGGCTCTTCTTGAATTCCTGCAGCAGATCGGTGATGGGCTTCGTCTCTGGCACCACCAGCACCGCGCGCATGATGTCGCGAATCTGCATGCGATCGAGCCGCGCCGCCCAATCTTCACTGCCGGCATACGTGAGGCGGAGCCTCGACCACCGGCTGACATCTTTGCTGTAAAGCAATCCGATGATGTACTCGTGCCCGCGCACCGGATCGTAAACCGGCACACGAGAGTGCTGCTCTTCCACTACCGGCGTGAGCGCATCCCGCAGCGTCATGTTGGCGGGAAGAGCAAATATCCGGTTACGCGGCGTCATGATCTCGCGCACGCTGATGTTGCTCAAGTCGAGCGAGCGCAGCACCATCTCTTCCTGGTATTCCGGCATAACACCCAGGCGGTGCGCGCCGGTCACCATGTTCTTTAATTCTTCCGTCGAGTGCGGATGTCCCTCCGCCAAGTTCCGGATACCAAAGATCTTCAGCACCGAACTTGCTGAGCGCCGGATGATCTTCAAAAACGGGCTCGCCACCCGAATAAAGATATCCATCGGCGCGGCCACCGCCAGCGCCACTCGTTCGCCCCGCTGTAGAGCTAAAGCCTTAGGAACGATTTCACCCAGGATCACTGTCACATAGGTGATCAGGATGAAGGAGAGGCCAATGGCAATAGCGTGTGCGATGACCGGCTTGGCCGGGGTGTGTCCGAGCAGACCCACGATCCAGGAGGCGATAGCCGGCTCGCCGATGAATCCCAGTGCCAGGTTCGCCAGCGTGATGCCCAGTTGGACGGCGGCGAGAACAGTGTCGAGATGGTCATGAAGGCGCAGCGCGGTGCGCGCGCCAGTACGTCCGGCTTCGATCAGCTGCTGAATGCGCGCCGGGCGCAGTTGCACCAGGGCAAATTCAGCCGCAACAAAGAAGGCATTCACCGCCACGAGCAGTAGAACGGCGAATACCCGTAGCAGCAGGAAACCAAACATGTTCCGGGAATTTTAACAAAGCGGTCCTCAGGCCGATGACCTTCCCCGGCACTTCTTCCACAGGGCATTACTATTCCTGTTTCGGAATTGCAAAATTAGGAGTTAATCGTCTGAAAAGCCGCTCGTCACCAGTACAATGGGCGTATCCCGCCTAAGATCCTTACGGTTCGATGGGGAATTACTTTTCCCTGCTTTCCTTTTCTTCGTCTCTGGGTCTAAGCAGAGGATTCGCAGCAGGCATTCAAATTCTTATTCATCCGGGAACAAATCAGAGATCCCCGGCGTATTAGTGACCAGCAGCTGGAGGCGTTGTGGCAAACGGTAACGGCAAGAAAAAGAAGAAGCGCATTTATTGGGTAGTTGGAGTCATCCTTCTGGTATTAGTGGGCGCCGGTGTGCTGATTGCTGCCAAGACTGGCGGGACCAAGATCGATCAGTCGAAACTGGCAAAAGTGGAAAAGGGCGACCTCGCCAAGAGCGTGGTTGCGACCGGCAAAATTCAGCCCATTACGCAGGTCGAGATCAAGTCCAAGGCCAGCGGCATCGTCAAGAAGCTTTATGTCGAATACGGCGACCGAGTGAAACAAGGACAGATTCTCGCCGATCTCGACAAAGCAGAAATTGAAGCGCAGGTCCGCTCTCAGAAAGCAAACGCTGAAGCTTCCGAAGCCAATCTGATTTCCACCAAGGCCGATTATGAACGCGCGAAAGTCGACGCCGAGGGTCCGGATATCCCGATGCTGAAGCGCGCCTATGAGCGTGCCCAGAACATGGCGAAGGAAGGCGTGGTCTCGCAGCAGAACCTCGACGACGCGCAAAAGAATTACGAACTGGCGCTCAACAAGCAGAACGTAGCTCGCGCCCAGCTCGGCGTGCTGAAGGCGAAGATCTCGCAGGCCGAAGCGCAAGTGCAAAGTTCACACGCGCAGCTCAAGCAGCTCGAAGAGCAGCTCGGCTACACCACGATTTACTCCCCCATGGACGGCATCGTGCTTTCGCGTGACGTGGAAGTCGGCGACGCTGTCAGCTCCATCCTCGTCCTCGGTTCCTCGGCCACCCTCGTCATGACGATCGGTGATACGAGCGAAGTCTACGTGAAAGGCAAAGTGGACGAGAGCGACATCGGCAAGGTCTATCTCGGACAGCCCGCGCGCATCAAGGTCGAGTCTTTCAAGGACAAGACCCTCACCGGCAAGGTCACAAAAATTTCTCCGATGGGCGT
>DASTGW010000013.1:0-20170 GCA_035718705.1 Terriglobales bacterium
CATCATGACCACGCTGGTCATGATCGCTTTCCTGTTCTTTGGGTTGGTGGCGTATACGTCGCTGCCAGTGAGCGACTTGCCGAACGTCGACTTTCCGACGATTTCGGTAAGTGCCAGTCTGCCGGGTGCGAGTCCGGACACGATGGCCTCGGCGGTGGCGACGCCGCTCGAGAAGCAGTTCTCGACCATCGCCGGCGTGGACCAGATGACGTCCAGCAACACTCTGGGCAGTACGCAGATCACACTGCAGTTTGCGCTTGATCGCAACCTCGACGCGGCGGCGCAGGATGTGCAGTCGATGATCGCGAAGGCGTCGCGCGATTTACCACAGGACATGCCCGCCCCGCCTTCGTATCAGAAGGTGAATCCGGCGGACTCCCCGATTCTGTACATGGCGGTGAGTTCGCCGACGATGAGGCTTTCCGACGTCGACGAATATGCCGAGACGACCATCGCACAGACGATCTCGCAGGTAAGCGGCGTGGCGCAGGTCAGCGTATTCGGTGCGCAGAAGTACGCCGTGCGCGCGCAGTTGGATCCTCGCAAGATGGCGAGTGCGCAGGTTGGCATCGACGAGGTCGCGGCGGCGGTCCAGAAGGGCAACGTCAACATGCCGACGGGAACGCTCTGGGGATCGAAACAGGCGTTCACCGTCCAGGCGAATGGGCAATTGATGAAGGCGGATCAGTATCGGCCGCTTATCGTTGCTTATCGAAACGGCAATCCGATTCGCCTCGAACAAATTGCTAATGTATTCGACTCAGTCGAGAACGACAAGAACGCCGCTTGGTTTGCTGGCGAGAATCACCAACTGAATCGTGCGATGGTGTTGGCGGTACAACGGCAACCTGGAACCAACACTGTCGAGGTCGTGGACAACATCCGCAAGCTTCTGCCGGGGTTCCGTCAGCAAATGCCGGCGGCGGTGAACCTCGACATCATGTACGACCGCTCGAAGTCGATCCGTGAATCGGTCGATGACGTGAAGTTCACCTTGTACCTGTCCCTTGTACTGGTGATCCTGGTGATCTTCCTCTTCCTGCGAAATCTGTCTGCGACTTTGATTCCGAGTTTGGCCTTGCCGTTCTCGATCATCGCAACGTTCGCGGTGATGTATCAGCTGGGGTATTCGCTCGACAACCTCTCCCTCATGGCGTTGACATTATCCGTAGGGTTCGTCGTCGACGACGCCATCGTCATGCTGGAGAACATTGTCCGGCACATCGAAATGGGTGAGGGCCCGATGCAGGCGGCGCTGCGCGGCTCGCGAGAGATCGGGTTCACCATCATCTCGATGACGCTGTCGCTGGCGGCCGTGTTCCTGCCAGTGCTCTTCATGGGCGGCATCCTTGGCCGTCTGCTGCATGAGTTTGCGGTGACGATCGGCGTTGCCATCCTGGTTTCGGGATTCGTTTCACTGTCGCTGACGCCCATGATGTGCAGTCGCATCCTTCGCTCGACTGGCCACGGCAAAGAGGTGAAACACGGCCGGTTCTACATGGCGCTCGAGCGCTTCTTTGATGGACTGTTGAAGGTCTATGACCACTCGTTACAGTTCGTGATGCGCCATAGCCTTGCGACGGCGGTTCTGTTTTTCGTACTCATAGGACTGACGGTACAGCTATACCGCACCATGCCGACCGGCTTCCTCCCGAGCGAGGATCAGGGCCAGATCTATGCCATGACGGAAGGTGCACAGGGTATGGCGTTCAACGACCTTGTTGCTCACCAGGTCGCTGTCTCGCAGGCCGTATTGAATTCGCCGGAAGGGAAGTACATCAACAGCTTCTTTAGCATTGCTGGTCGCGGTGCCTCTAACGCCGGCATGTTCGTGATGCGTTTTATCCCGCGCTCGGAACGTCCTCACGTGGACGACATCGCGCAGTCACTGCGTCCGGTGGTTGCGAAAATTCCGGGGCTGTCGGTTTACATGCAGAATCCGCCGCCAATTCGTATCGGCGGTCAGCTTACAAAGAGCCAGTACGCTTACACGCTGCAGAGCCCAGACACGAAGGAGCTTTATGCGGCGGCCCCGAAACTGGAACAGGCACTGAGAGAGGTGCCCGGCTTGCAGGACGTCACCAGCGATCTGCAGATGAAGAATCCGCAGGTGAACATCGACATAGACCGTGACAAGGCGGCGGCGCTGGGTTTATCGGCCCAGCAAGTGGAAGACGCACTGTACACGGCGTACGGCTCGCGGCAGATCTCAACCATCTATGCGCCGAACAATGCGTACCGGGTGATCATGGAGTTGCAACCCCAATTCCAAATGGATCCCTCGACCTTGTCGCTGCTCTATGTTCGCTCGACCGGAGCCACCCAGGCGCAACAGCCAGTCAGCACTGCTGACGACAACTCTTCCAGTTCATCCAAGATGTCTTCCGGGTCGAACATGGTTCCACTCTCGACAGTTGCCAAGATCACCAAGTCGCTGGGGCCGATGTCGATTAACCACCTCGGACAGCTTCCGGCGGTGACGATTTCGTTCAATCTCAAGCCTGGAGTTGCGCTCGGAGATGCGGTCACGGCGGTCAATCAGACGGCCCGCAAGGTGCTGCCAGGCACGATCACCACGAGCTTCCAAGGTGCCGCCCAGGCGTTCGAGTCTTCGAAGAAGGGACTCGGATTGCTACTGGCCATGGCCATTGCAGTCATCTACATCGTGCTCGGAATCCTGTATGAGAGCTTTATCCATCCGATCACGATTCTTTCTGGTTTACCAGCCGCCGGTCTTGGAGCTTTGCTGACTCTCAAGCTGTTCCACATCGACCTGAACCTCTATGCGTTCGTGGGAATCATCATGCTGGTTGGCATCGTGAAGAAAAACGCCATCATGATGATCGACTTTGCGCTGGAAGCGGAGCGCGGCGGGCAGCGTCCGGAAGAAGCGATCTACCACGGCGCGCTGATCCGATTCCGTCCAATCATGATGACAACCATGGCGGCGCTGATGGGAACGTTACCGATCGCACTGGGATTCGGTGCTGGTGCAGAATCGCGGCGCCCCCTCGGTTTGGCCGTAGTCGGCGGACTCATGGTGTCGCAATTGCTCACCCTTTACATCACGCCTGTCGTTTACATCTACATGGAACGATTCATGGGCTTTTTCCGGAGGCATTTTGGCAAGGCCAAGGGAAAAGAAGCTCAGCGCCATCAGCAGGAACCGGTCTTGGCAGATTAGTTTTACTGGTGTGCAAACGAGCGCTGGGTTTAGGCCCGGCGCTTTTGTCTGTGCAGCGTCGCTTCGATCACGATCCAGAGATCTTCTGAAACCACGGGAAGCGTCAGGAAGGAATGTACCCCTAAGGCCATGGCAGCACTGCGGGCATGCGGTGCGGGCTCGGTGGCGCTCATCAAAACCACCGGCAGGTTCGCGCCCTCTTCCTTTTTCCGTAACTGATCAAGCATTTCATAACCCGTCATGTCGGGAAGGTGAATGTCGACGAGGGCCACGTCGGGCGACTCTTTGGCCGACTCTATGCCTTGGGCACCGGAAGCCGCGTGCAGCACCTCTGCCCCTCGCGACTTCAACATTTTCGCGAGAGTGTAGCGGTTCACCTCGTTGTCATCGACAACCAGGATCTTCTTCGGCTGCAGACTGTCAGGCATTATGCGTTGACGATTGTAACACTAACAGCACTGTTATTTCGAAGCCTTCAGGCACCGCGAAAATGCTCTGTTATAATCGGTGATTCGAGTTGGTCCAGCCGACCAATCGATGTCTGCCGCAATCCCAAGCCAAACCTATTCCGGAGCGCCACAGTGAGCCGAATCGCCGAAGTATTGAAAAAACACGAATCCGACCTTCTCTCGAACTGGATGCAAAACATGCCGGCGACCACGCGTCGGACCGACATGATTGGCGAATCGGAGTTTCGGGAACAGTGCACGCAATTCATACGGTTGTTAGAGGAAGCTACCGAGCATGGGGACCTTGCGGACGTGCAAGGCAGACACTGGTCGGTGCTTCGGGAATTCCTGACGGATATTGTGCGCGCCCGCGTCCAGCAGGGCTTTACTCCGTCGCAGATTGCCACCTTCGTGTTTTCGTTCAAACAACCGTTGTTCGAACAACTGCGCAAGGAGTTTTCAAACCAGCCCGCCGCTCTGGCCGAGGAAACCTGGAGATCGAGCATGCTGCTGGACGAACTTGGACTGATGACCACCGAGACCTACCAGGCTACGCGCGAGGAAGTCATCCGGATGCAGCAGCAGGAGATGCTGGAGCTTTCCACCCCGGTAGTGAAGCTGTGGGAAGGGATCCTTGCCCTTCCGTTGATCGGCACTCTGGATAGCGCCCGCACCCAGATTGTGATGGAAACGCTCCTGCAGCGCATCGTGGAGACGGGATCTGAGGTCGCCATTATCGACATTACCGGCGTCCCCACCGTCGATACCCTGGTCGCGCAGCATCTTATAAAGACCGTGACCGCAGCCCGGTTGATGGGCGCGGATTGCATCATTTCGGGTATTCGTCCGCAGATCGCGCAGACCATCGTTCACCTGGGCGTAGGACTGGGAGACGTTACCACCAAGGCGGGCCTGGCCGATGCCTTCGCCGTGGCCTTGCAACGTTCGGGGCTGGAAATCAAGAGACTGGACAAGTAGGCAGGGAAGAGCGCGATGGAAAGAATTCCAATTCTGAAAATGGGCGAATTCCTGCTGGTATCCATCCAGGTGGACATGCATGACCGGCTTGCACTCGCGTTGCAGGAGGACCTCACCGACCGAATCTCTACCACCTCGGCTCGGGGAGTGCTTATTGATATCTCCAGCCTGGAGATCGTGGATTCCTTTATCGGCCGCATGATCAGCAATATCGCTGGCATGGCCCGAATCATGGATGCTGAAACCGTGGTAGTGGGAATGCGTCCAGCGGTGGCGATAACCCTGGTTGAACTAGGACTGGCGATGCCCGGGGTGCGTACTGCGCTGAATGTTGAAAAGGGGATGGATCTGCTGCGGTCGAGCGCCTCCAGCCGGCTAACGAGGGTAAGGCGTGACGCCCGCAATTCCTGACAAACTTCCACTCCGGAACTCCGGCGACATTTTGCTGGTGCGGCAGACGGTTCGCGCCAAGGCGGTGGAGCTCGGCTTCACGCTGGTTGACCAGACCAAGATCATCACCGCCGCCAGCGAACTCGCGCGTAACACCGTGGACTATGGTGGAGGCGGGATAGTGGCTATCGAGACGCTGCTGGATGGAGCCCGAAAGGGCTTGCGGCTCTCCTTCGAAGACCAGGGGCCAGGCATTCCCGACCTTAATCTGGCCATGAAAGACGGATGGACGAGCGGCAATGGGCTCGGCCTCGGGTTGAGCGGCGCAAAACGCCTGATGAGTGACTTCTCCATTACTTCCAAAGTTGGAGAAGGTACGAAGGTTGTCATCACGCGGTGGAAGTAGCATGGCCATTCGTCCGCAAATCTCGATACCCGTCCGCGAAGAGGGAGAGGTCGGTACCGCGCGGCGTCGTGCTCAGCAGATGGCGACGAACGTCGGGTTCGATCCCCACCAGATTGGCCAATTAGCCATCATTGTCAGCGAAGCTGCTACCAACCTGATCAAGCATGGTGGTGGCGGCGAAGTGCTGCTGCGGGAGATGCTGAACGGGCTGGAAGTGATCGCCATCGACAAAGGACGTGGCATGCGCGACGTCTCGGCGGCACTCTCCGATGGTTTTTCGACTTCAGGAACAGCAGGCAACGGCCTGGGGGCAATCCGGCGGCTGTCATCACTCTTCGATGTCTACTCCCAGCGTGATACGGGAACGGTAATCCTGTCGCGAACCTACCTGTCCAAGGATTCTCCCCGTCAGAAGTTGGAGTTTGGCGCGGTGTGCCGTCCTAAGCATGGTGAAACGCTGTCTGGGGATGGGTGGGCCGAAAAGGAAGTCAACGGAGAATCTTGGATCCTCGTCGCGGACGGCCTGGGACATGGGCCCGACGCCAACGAAGCGTCACGCGAAGCGGTAAAGACTTTTCTCGACATTCGCGGTTCTCGCGCCACCACCGATTGCATCGAAGCATTGCACGGTAGTTTGCGAAAGACTCGCGGTGCGGCCGTGGCGGTGGTTCGTCTGGATCATGTCCATAAACAACTCTCCTTTTGTGGAGTCGGGAACATTGCTGCCTCGATCACCGGAGATGGCAATTCTCGCAGCTTGATTTCACACAATGGAACGCTGGGACACGAGGTGCGGCGCATTCAGGAATTCACTTATCCGTGGAACCGCGGTTCGAAACTGATCCTGAGCTCGGACGGGCTTGCGACCTGGCATCTGGAAAAATATGCCGGATTGATGCAGAAGCATCCCGCCCTGATAGCCAGTGTCCTGTACCGCGATTTTTGGCGGCAACGCGACGACGTTACCGTGGTAGTGGCGCAGGAGTCGATCTAGTGACGAAGTCGATCCAGCGGATCGTGACAGTCGGCATCACCAGTGAGCAAGACGTGGTGCTTGCACGTCAACGCGCCCGACAGATTGCAGGCTCACTTGGCTTCGACATGCAGGACCAGACCCGCATTGCCACCGCTGTCTCCGAATTGGCTCGCAACGCCTTCGAATACGCGCGCGGTGGCCGGGTAGACTTTTCCCTGTCAAAAGTTCCGCAGCCCACCTTGATTGTGTGTGTGGAGGATAAAGGACCTGGCATCCGCGACTTGGACCGGATCATGAGCGGTACTTATCAGTCGGCAACTGGCATGGGACTGGGCCTGATTGGCGCCAAGCGGCTGATGGAAACCTTTGAGGTGCAGACAGCGCCTGGCAAGGGAACGTCGGTCACGGTTTCGAGGCGCTTAGCGCCATCCGCCGAAAAGAATCTCGATCTCGCCAAGATCTCTTCCACCCTCCTGTCAACTCAGCCCGTAGCAACCAATCTGGTGTCTGAATTGCAACTGCAGAACCAGGAACTGCTGCGCACGCTCGATTTGTTGCGGGAGCGGCAAACGGAACTCGCGCAACTCAATAGCGAACTCGAAGATACCAACCGCGGGGTCGTCGCCCTTTATGCGGAACTCGACGACCGCGCGGAATATCTACGCAAAGCCAGTGACATCAAGACGCGTTTCTTTTCCAACATCAGCCACGAGTTGAGAACCCCACTGAACTCGATTGTCAGCCTGGCGAGCATCCTGCTCGATCGCATCGACGGCGATCTCTCTACGGAGCAGGAGAAGCAGGTGACGTACATCAAGAGGTCTGCGGAAGAATTGATCGAACTTGTCAGCGACTTACTCGACCTGGCGAAGGTGGAAGCTGGCAAAATTTCTGTGCGTCCGCAGGAGTTCGAGGTCTCCACCATCTTCAGCGCACTGCGCGGTGCCATCAAGCCCATGCTGGGCACAAAACCGGTGGAACTGACATTTGAGGATACGCCCGCGGATTTCCCGCTGCTGAATACGGATGATACGAAAGTGTCGCAGATCCTGAGAAACTTCCTGTCCAACGCGTTGAAGTTCACGGACCATGGAGAAGTGCGAGTGACCGCCAGGGCAGAAGATGAAAAGGTAATCTTCTGCGTCTCCGATACGGGTATCGGCATTCCTTTGGACGATCAGGACAAGATTTTCGAAGAATGGAGCCAGGTGGAGAACCCGGCGCAACGTCGCGTGAAGGGAAGCGGACTGGGGCTGCCGCTGTCACGTAAGCTTTCCGAACTGCTGGGCGGGGTGATCTGGCTGGAAAGCCGTCCTGGTTCCGGCTCGAAGTTCTACTTGTCAATTCCGCGCACCTACCATGGGCCGTCGGAAGTGACCCTGATCGGGGCGACCACATCCGCGGCCGAGCCTCCGATGTACAGCGTGCTCATCGTGGAGGACAATTTCGAGACGCTGTATGCCTACGAGAAATTCCTGCAAGGCACAGAGTTTCGCGTCCTTCCGGCGAAGAATTTGCGCGAGGCACGGAATCACATGCGCGACACGCGCCCGTCCGCTATTCTCCTCGACGTGTTGATAGAAGAAGAAACCACTTGGCCGTTTTTGCAGGAATTGCACGAGAATCCTGATACTGCCGGCATTCCGGTCATTGTGGCGACGGTGGTGGACAATCGCATCAAGGCCTATTCGCTGGGAGCCGACGACTTCGCGATTAAGCCGATCGATCGCGCGTGGCTCATCGAACGGCTGCGGAAGGTTGTTTTTGGCAAGCCCTCGAAGCGATTACTCGTCGTAGATGACGACGAAGTATCTCGTTACTCCCTGATGGCGATGGTCGGCACCGACAGTTTTTCGTTTGTGGAAGCGAGTACCGGTCGCGAAGGCCTGGAACTGGCGAAGAAGATTCATCCCGATGGCATCGTGCTCGATCTTGTCATGCCGGAAATGAGCGGACTCGAAGTGCTGCAAGCATTGCGAGCCGATCCGCAGACGTCGCACGTGCCCATCCTGGTGAGTACGTCCAAACGTCTCACGGAAAACGAACGCAAGTTGATCGAAAGCAACTCGGCCTCGATATTGCCTAAGGGGAAACCGCGCGAAGACGTGATCAAGACGGTCCAGAAGGTATTCGGCGGGATCTCGGCTACGGCTTAATCGCGGGCGCGTTCGTACTGCACCGGCCACCCAATTTTCACTCCCAGAGCTTTCGCTGCCTTCAACGGCCAGTACGGATGCCGCAGAAACTCTCGCGCCAGCAGCACGGCATCTGCCTGCCCGCTGCGGACGATATGGTCCGCCTGCTGCGGCGACGTAATCAGGCCAACCGCGCCGGTAGGAACGTTGGCCTCCTTGCGAATTCGTTCCGCGAATTGAGTCTGATATCCCGGGCCGAGTGGAATCTTAACGTGTGGGACGTTGCCGCCAGACGAGCAATCGATCAAATCAACCCCGAGTGTCTTCAGTCGACGGGACAGTTCGATGGATTGTTCGATATCCCATCCTCCTTCGGCCCAGTCGGTCGAGGAAATGCGCACGAATAAGGGAAGACTCTCCGGCCATTCATCGCGAACCGCCTTGGTCACTTCGAGCACAAAACGAATGCGATTCTCATAACTGCCGCCGTACTCATCTGTTCGGTGATTGCTCAGCGGAGAGAGAAATTCATGCAAAAGATACCCGTGAGCCGCATGCAGTTCGATGACCTCGAGGCCGGCATTTAATGAGCGCCGGGCTGCCTCGCGAAAAGCACTTACGCAACCAACAATGTCTCGCTTCGACATTTCCCTGGGAACTTGGTATCCGTCGTTGAAGGGAATTGGACTTGGCGCCAGGATCGGCGACCATCCGCCTTCTTCGGGTGGGATTGGCTTTCCGCCCTTCCATGGTTGAGCGGTGCTGGCTTTGCGACCGGCATGCGCCAATTGAATTCCGATTGCGCATCCTTGAGCTTTGACGAATTTCGCGATGCACGCAAGCTTCTCGATGTGCTCGTCTTTCCATATGCCCAGATCAGCCGGCGAAATACGCCCTTCCGGCGTCACCGCTGCAGCCTCCGTGATGATGAGACCTGCACCTCCCACGGCTCGACTGCCTATGTGCACAAGGTGCCAATCCGAGGCAAAGCCGTCCTCGCTGGAGTACTGACACATGGGCGATACGATTACACGATTGCGTAGTTCCACTGAGCGGAGCGTAAGTGAATCGAACAAACTTGGCATAATATGGCGGGACCTCAACACCTCTAAAAAAGATTAGACGATCGGTCACGGCGGCCTCCTCAAATTCAACTGCACCAACTTAAGAAGGATCGTGAGTCGATCCTCATCCAAAACCAGAAATATGGTACAGACTGGCACTGCTGGCTTTGGCGGCAAATCACTCATCCCAAGGAAGAACCATACCGTGTCGCCCTCGGAGCATGCAAAGTACTGAATAAGCGTGAGGTGCCGATAGTGAGAGAAGCTGTCCAGGAATTTTTTCCTTAGTCCCTGGGACTGCTGCAAAAAGTGCCGTTGCTGCGCCACTAAAACTGGGGTAAGGTAATTGTTGTTGGCGTACTGCTGGGGTGCATTATGCCCGTATTATTCCTCACGCTCGCGGCCGTTATTTTCTTCCTCCTGGTCCTGGTTGCCCTGGGTGTAGCTCAACTCGCAGAGCGAAAAGAGGAACGTCGACTGTTCCTGCAAATTCCCGGCAAGCCCTTCACCGTCATCTCCGTGGCTCAGGCCTTTGAAGAAGAGTCAGCCATTCTTTGGGAGACGCAGGTTCCGGCTTTGCACCAGATCGCGATCGGTGGCCGCAAAGGCGTAAGCGTGGCGAAAATGCGCCGCTTCTTCCAAGGGACGGCCAAGCAATATCCGGAACTGTATGAAGGCGTGCGTTTCGAGCAATGGATCCGCTTCCTGGAGGACGCCGAACTCATTATGCTCTCCACCGACGATCGGATCGCCATCACCCAACAGGGTCAGCAGTTCTTGAAATATCGCGTGATCCCGGTTCTGCCGAGCGCAGCCTAGTCGTCGAATGATAGCTTCTGCCGGATATGCCAGTTTGCTTCGCCTCGAACTGCGCGAGCGCAATCACAAGTTCCATCGACGTTATCGCCTGACCGCGCAGTACAGCTACGGCTCTTCTCCGGTTGTCGTCTATGAACCCGAAGGCGATCGCCACGGCAATTTCCACCCCGTCAGCTACCAGCAGATTCTCCACCATGACAGCTGGCACAAGCGCCTGGGGAAGGTCCACACGAGCGCCCGGACGGCTCTGCCGAAATCAGATCGCAAATGGTGTGAACTGGACTCCTGCAACAGTTCCGACGCGTTGCTCATGAACGTGTTTTGTCATCCTGGAATATTGGAAGATTCGCGTTTGGCGTGGCTCTTGGGTCTCGAGACGATAAGCTTACCGGAATTCGGAGTTCGCGCCCGCGTGCCGTTGCAGGAAGGAAAGTTCGATCGCACAGAAGTGGATATGCGCATCGGCGACCTGCTGGTTGAAGCAAAGCTTACCGAGGCTGACTTCCAATCGAAACCCAAAGCGACGCTGGAGACGTATCGTGATTTCCGTGAGGTGTTCAATCGTCGCGATTTGCCGCAGAACAAAGAAAAGTACAACGGATATCAGCTGATTCGGAATGTGCTTGCCGCGCAGGCTATGAATCTCTCGTTCTGCGTACTTTGTGATGCCCGACGCCCGGACCTCATCGAACAGTGGTACGCGGTGATGCGTTGCGTCAAGCTCGCTGAACTGCGTGTGCGCTGCAAAGTGCTCACCTGGCAGGAACTCTCGGAGGTGCTGCCGGATGACCTGCAAAGTTTTCTGGACGAGAAGTACGGCATTCGGTCAGGTCCCATCATCCCATACGAGTTCGAGCACACGCGCGAATAAGCATCCAATCCAGTGATGAACGATCGCAAGCCCTCACTGCTTCTGACTGACCTCTACGAACTCACGATGTCAGCAGCGTTCCTCGCAGGAGATTTTAATCCCACGGCAAGCTTCGAACTGTTCGTGCGGCGGTTGCCGCAGGACCGCGGATATCTCATCGCGGCAGGCTTGCAGCAGGCGCTTGAGTGGCTGCATCACGCGCGCTTCAGCTCGGAAGACATCGACTTCCTGACAAGGCATCCCGTCTTTCGTGACATTGCGCCAGGTTTCTTCGACTACTTATCTGATCTGCGGTTCACCGGCGAGATATGGGCGATGCCGGAGGGAACCGCCGTCTTCGCGGAAGAGCCAATCTTGCGTGTGACCGCTCCGCTCATCGAAGCGCAGATCGTCGAGACTTATCTTCTCGCGGTAATCACGTTCCAAACCATGATCGCCAGCAAGGCCATGCGAGTAGTGCAGGCAGCGGAAGAGAAGAGCGTCATCGAGATGGGCAGCCGTCGTGCGCACGGACCTGAAGCAGGCATTCTCGCCGCAAGGGCAGCCTATATCGCCGGATGCGCGGGCACATCGAACGTCGAAGCCGGGTTGCGCTTTGGCATTCCGACCTTCGGCACCATCGCCCATTCCTACGTGATGGCCCTCGATGACGAAGCTGAGGCATTCGAGAGCTATACGAGGCTGTTTCCCCAGAACTCCACCCTGTTGATCGACACTTACGACACCCTCGCCGCCGTCGACAAGATCGTCGAGAAGAAGTTGCGGCCCACTGGAGTTCGCATCGACAGCGGTGATCTGGCCCAACTCTCGCGTCAAGTGCGAGAGAAGCTCGATGCGGCAGGACGGCAAAGCACCAAGATTCTGCTCAGCGGAGATCTGGACGAATTCAAGATTGAGGAACTGAAGTCCCAGGCTGCTCGCGTTGATAGTTACGGCGTGGGCACCGCTCTCGCTGTTTCCAATGACGCGCCCGCGCTCGGCGGGATCTACAAGCTAGTCGAACTTCAGCAGGGAAGCAGGAAGTCTTACCACGCCAAGTTCAGCCAGGCGAAAATGACCCATCCCGGCACCAAGCAGGTTTACCGCTTCTCGGACGCGAACGGCAGATTCACTCGTGACCTTATCGCCTGCTCCGGCGAGCGAGTGGAAGGCGGAGATGCGCTCCTCAAGCCAGTGATGAAAGACGGCGCTCCCGTTTCTGAATCCGAGTCGCTTGCAATCATTCGCAACCGGGTACGAGATCACTGGGAACGCCTTCCCGAGCCCACCAAACGTTTTCGTGCGCCGAAGGCGTTCCCGGTGGAGTTTAGCGCCGAATTGCAGAGACTTCTAACGCAGGTGAGGCGCGAGCGCAAGAATTGACGTTATTTCCGGCAGAATGAAGATCCGTGCCGGCAGAATATTCAACGGCTCAAAGTCTTCCTCGACAGAAACGAAAACCCTCTGTAGATCCGGCAATACGGCTCGCGTGTACTGATACACAGAATGTCGACAGTTGGAGGCAGGCGGGGAAGCAGTAACGGGAGCGCCGATTTCCGCTATCCTGATTCCATGGGCCTATTCGACGGCAACGAGCGACGCCAACTCGAACGCGAAATGCGCGATGCCCGGCGCCTTCCGCCCGGACAATCAGCCACGCTGAAATGGCCGGTGCTGCACTATGGCTCGGTCCCACGCTTTGACCCTGAAAAATGGGACTTCCGCATCTATGGCTTAGTATCTGAGCCCGTAAAACTCACATGGAGGCAATTCAACCAGCTACCCCGTTCGAAAACGCACTCGGACTTCCACTGTGTCACGCGTTGGAGCCGCTTCGACAACCACTGGGAAGGCGTGCTCTTCAGCGATGTGATGAAACTCGTACAGCTGAAGCTCGAAGCAAAGTTCGTGCTCGTCCATGCCGAGCAAGGCTTCACGGCAAATATTCCTTTGGCTGATCTCCAGCATGACAACGTCATCTTCGCCACGCATCACGACGGCCAGCCGCTCACGGCCGATCACGGCGGCCCCATGCGTCTGATCGTCCCTCACCTATATGCGTGGAAGTCGGTGAAATGGGTTCGAGGACTGGAGTTTCTCGACCATGATGCCGCAGGTTTCTGGGAGCAGAACGGATATCACATGCGCGGCGACCCGTGGAAGGAAGAGAGATTCAGCGGATAGTTGAAAAAACAAAGAGCCCGATCTCTCGGGCTCTCTGTTCAGTTCACAGTCCACTATCTTTTCACGATTGGGTTATACCCATCGCCGGTCAACTTGGCCTTCATCGCTTCTGCGTCTTTCATGTCGGAGTATGGGCCAACCTGCACGTGGAATAGCTTGTCGCCGGTCGCACCGGCAATAAACACCGGATAGGCCTTCTTCTTCAATGCGTCCACAAGCGCGTCGGCATCTTCCTGCTTCGAAACGGCAGCTACCTGCACGGCGAAATTGCCGTTAGGGGATAGGGAACTGCCTTTTACCATCTCCGGCGAAGGCGCATTGTTCGTCTGGACGGCCTGCGAAGCAACGACGGGTGCCTGCTGCGGAGCCTCACCCGTAGATTGATTGGCCGCTGCTTCCATCGCAACCGGCACATGGTCCGGCGTGCCGGCGCCATTCTTCGGTCCGGCATTCCCGGCGACAGTCGAAGTGACTGGCGTCTCTTCCAGCGTGAGCGTGGACTTCACCGAACTGCGACCCATGGAGAACCCGAGTCCGAAGAAAACTGCGCAGATAATCACCAAGCCAAAGAAGATCCCCAGCAGTTTGCCGGTTCCCAATGTAATCTCGGTGTCCTGAATTTCTCCCATCTTATGCTCCCGACCTGATTTTGTTTTCCGCCGCCGTGGCCTGATTGGACAGCAGCGCCTGGATACCCTGCAAGATGTCGATCGGCACAGGGAACACAATCGTCGTGTTCTTCTCGACGCCAATTTCCGTCAGCGTCTGCAAGTACCTCAGCTGAATCGTCATCGGCTCCGTCGCCAAAAGGTGAGCGGCTTCCGTGAGTCTCTGAGCTGCCGAGAATTCACCTTCGGCATGAATGATCTTGGCGCGCTTCTCGCGTTCCGCTTCCGCCTGGCGGGCCATCGCGCGGAGCATCGTCTCCGGCATATCCACCTGCTTCACTTCCACGCGTACCACTTTCACACCCCAGGGATCCGTGTGCTCATCCAGAATCGTCTGCAGGCGCAGGTTGATCTTGTCGCGATGGGCCAGCAGTTCGTCCAGTTCCACTTCGCCCAGCACCGAGCGAAGAGTGGTCTGTGCGAACTGCGACGTCTGGTACAAGTAGTTCGCAACTTCGTTCACTGCCTTCCGCGGATCGACCACGCGCAGGAAGATGACCGCGTTCACCTTCAGCGTGACGTTGTCTCTGGTGATGATGTCTTGCGGCGGAACTTCCATCGCTTCCTGACGCAGCGAAACCCGCACAATGCGATCTAACGGCGCAAAGACCAGAATCACGCCTGGGCCTTTCGCCTCAGGCAACAGGTGACCCAGTCGATAAATGACTCCGCGTTCGTACTCGGCCAGAATCTTGATGGAACTGAGCAGATAAAGAACGATGATGGCGACGGCGATAACACCGAAGCTGAATGGCATGATGGCGCTCCAATCTCTTACTGCGCTTACGGCGGATTGTAGCGCAACCGCCGCAGAAGCGGATATGAGATGGGAGCCCTAGGAATCGGGGAAGTTATCGTCTTTACAGGCTGGTCAAGTACTGCACGATCTGCGGATCCTGCCAGTTCACCGCGCCCACGAACTTCCGCCGTACCACTCCGTTGCGGTCGATGATGAACGTCTCCGGCCACCCGGTCGTTCCATAGAGGGAACTGCTCTTTTGCTCGGGGTCACGCACTGTCAGGAACTTCACCCCATGCTTCTGCAGAAAATTCTTGTACGCCGCTTCGTCCACGTCGATGCTTACGCCCACCACGTCCACACCCTTCGGTTTCACCTGCTCGCTCATGGCAATCAGAGAAGGCATCTCTTCCACGCAGGGGCCGCACCACGTCGCCCAGAAATTGAGCACAACCACCTTGCCTTTGAAATCGTGGAGCGCAACTTTGCGTTCCGAATCCTGCACCACAAAGTCGGGCGCAGGGTTTCCGATGCGCGTCGGACGCGTGCCGTTATAGCAGCCCACAAGGGCCAGGATCAGGGCAAATAGAGATGTAAGCCGGAGCACACCCTTATAATAATGCTAGTCTCTTATGCCAGCCAACCCAGTTGAGGCAGACCATCCCCGAAATCCCGTGGTTTCGGTGATTGTTCCCGCCCGCAATGAGGAAGCCACTCTTGGGCATTGCCTGGCCTCTCTGACGTCACAATCTGGCATCGATTTCGAAGTTATTGTCGTTAACGACAACTCCACCGACCGTACCCGCGAGATCGCAAAGTCATATCCGCTGGTTCAAGTCATCGATGCCGGCCCGCTGCCGCCGGGCTGGAATGGAAAGTGTCACGCGGTACATTTGGGCTATAAGGCTGCTCGCGGTCGCTGGCTTCTCTTTACTGATGCCGATACCGTCCATCGACATGGTTCACTGCGGCGTGCGGTTCACGAAGCCCGGGAACATCATGCGGACATGCTCTCGTTCTCGCCCAAGCAGGAAGTCCACGGACCTTGGGAACGCAGCGTGATGCCCATCATCTTTGCCGAACTGCGACGCCAATACCCACCGCACTTGGTCAGCGATCCGAACTCCGACATAGTTGCCGCCAATGGCCAGTACATCCTGATCCGCCGCGAGGCCTATGAAGCCATCGGCGGACACGCCGCGGTACGCGACTCGATGCTGGAAGACGTAGATCTCGCCCGGTTGCTAAAGAAGTCGGGTCGGAAGATCCGTTTCCGCTACGGGCGTGATGCAGTCAAAACCCGCATGTACCGCAGCTTTCGCCAGCTCTGGGAAGGCTGGACCAAAAACCTCGCGCTACTATTTCCTAATCCGCTTCGCCTGGCCGCACTTTTGTCGCTCGAATGCCTCGGAATGCTCGGCGGTGCAGTGCTCTTACTCGTCGCCCTCGACTGGCAATCATGGCGCGTGGCGGTGTTCGGACTCATCGCCGCACTGATCGTCGCCTTTGGCTTTTTCCAGCGAGTCCGCAAAGCGCATTTCGGCTGGCTTAGTACGATAATTTCACCCTTGGGACTGCCAATTTTCGTGTTACTTCTCGTCCGCTCGCGACTCCATTACATGAGGGACGATGTAACCTGGAAAGGACGCCATTATTCGCCTTCGGCCCACCGGCCAGAACCATCGGGCGAACTCATAAGTTCTGATGAACCAATACGTCTATCTCACTCGTAAGTGCGAGTTTTCGGCCGCGCACCATTACCACAATCCCGAGTTTTCGCCGGAAGAGAATCGTCGGATTTTCGGCAAGTGCAACAATCCGAATGGACATGGCCACAATTACACCTTGGAAGTCACGGTGAAAGGCAAGGTCGATCCGGAGACGGGCTTCGTAATCAACCTCGTTGATCTCAAGGAGATTCTCAACCGCGAAGTGATGGACGTCTTCGATCACCGGCACCTCAACCGCGAGGTGCCGGAGTTCGCCAACCAGGTCCCGACAACGGAGAACATCGCCATCGCCATCTGGAATCGCATATCGCCGAAGTTACAAAATGCGGAAATCCATCGCGTTCGCGTGTACGAACTGCCCGACCTGTTCGTCGACTACTACGGAGAACCATGAAGGCTTACTTGAACCGGCGCTACGTGTTCTCCGCATCGCATCGTTTGCACAATGACCATATGTCGGAGGCGGAAAATCGCGAGATCTATGGCAAGTGCAATAACCCTTACGGCCACGGGCACAATTACACATTGACGGTGACCGTGAGCGGCCAGGTTGATCAGCGAACGGGAATGGTTTGCAATCTGGTCGACCTTGACGATTGCGTGAAGCAGCAGGTCGTTGAGCGATACGATCATCAAAACCTGAACTGCCTCCCGGAGTTCCAGAAACTTGTGCCTTCAACCGAGAATTTGTGCGTAAGGATTTACGACATTTTGAAACGCGAGTTCCGTGCCGCCCATCTAGAAAGAGTCCGAATTGAAGAGACAATGATGAACTCTTTCGAGTACTCGGGCGACACAGTGCCCCGACATTAACCAATATGGCAAAGAACGTAATGGAAAACACAACGCTGGCCGACGCTACCTTCGCTGAACTTGTCCGCGAGATCATTGTGCGCGTTGGTGAAGACCCTTCTCGCGAAGGCCTCGAACGGACCCCCGAGCGCGTCGAGAAGGCCTACCAGTTCCTCACGCGCGGATACAACGAAGATCCTGAGCAGTTGCTCAACAGCGCGCTCTTCACGGTGAACTACGACGAGATGGTCATTGTGAAAGACATCGAGATGTTCTCGCTCTGCGAGCACCACATGCTGCCGTTCTTCGGCAAAGTCCATATCGCCTACATCCCCAACGGCAAGGTGATCGGCCTGAGCAAGCTTCCGCGTTTGGTGGACATCTATGCGCGCCGCTTGCAGGTACAGGAACGCATGACCACTGAGATCGCCGAGACGCTGATGAAGGTCATCCAGCCGCAAGGCGTCGGCGTCGTCGTGGAAGCGCGTCACCTTTGCATGATGATGCGCGGCGTTGAGAAGCAGCACTCCGCCACCGTGACCTCCGCCATGTTCGGCTGCTTCCGTGACGAGAAAGAGACGCGCGAGGAATTCCTGTCACTGGTCCGTACGAAGAGCGGCAACGGCGCGTAGCCTTGACGGCTGATCCGGACAACACGGCACGAGGTTCTGTCCTCTCATCCCCGGCATTTCCGGGGATGTTCTTTTATGAGCGATAATCCGCCAGTCTCCTGGAGGAATCATGAAGAAGCTTCCTGCCATTCAACTGGCACTTGTCATGCTAGCCGTCGCCCTGATGGGCGCCTCGCCTTCGACCGAAAGCGCGCTGAAGACCATGGCCGACTCCGAAAGAGAATTCGCCCAGGTTTGCGCCCAGAAGGGAATTCGGGATTCGTTCCTCCAGTATTTCCGCGACGACGTGGTCACCTTCGGCAATAAGCTGCGCGTCGGCACCGAGCATCTGAAGAAGCGTTCCAACAACGATCCTCTGCGCTACAAGCTGCAATGGCTCCCAACCTACGGCGACGTTTCGAAGTCGGGCGACCTCGGCTACCTGACCGGAGCCTCCATCCTCGAAGACACCAAAGGCGAGAACGAAGGATGGCGCGGACAATATTTCTCTATCTGGACGAAAGGGGCCGACGGCTGGAAGGTCGCCGTGGACTTCGGCGCAACAACTCCGCAGGCGATCTTCAAGCCCGGAGCAGCATTTGTCCGCGCGCCGCAGAAGACTGTCAAACTCGCGTCACTGAAGTCGGGCGGATCGATCGAAGAAGCAGAACAGCAGTTCCATTCCACTGCCTCCGACGCAAGCTCACAGCAGGCGACCTGCGACGCCGCTGCTCCTTATCTCCACTTCTATCGCGACAACGAAGCGCCCATCGAAAGCAGGGAAGCGCTCTGCAAGAACGGCGGCTCGGGCGATAAGCGCGACTACAAGATGCTGAAGCAAGCCTCCTCCGGTGACCTTGGGTATGCCTATGGGGAATACCAGTCAGCGGATCAGAAAGCCGGCGCCTATCTGCACGTCTGGAAGCGCAGCTCCGACAAGTGGATGCTGGTCGCAGCGGTCGAGAAGGTGAACATCGAGTAAAAGCTCTGGCATACTGACAGGGTGACCGACCCCAAGCGTGACTCACTCGTTCTCGAAGGCCGTGTCGCCGTTGTTACCGGCGCGTCCCGCGGCATTGGCTTTGCCATCGCAGAAGCACTCGTCTCGCGCGGATGCTCCGTCGTCATCACCGCACGCCATCTCGCTTCGGTCGAAGAGGCAGCCTCCAAACTCGCGCTTCACGATGCGCACCTCGTTCCCTTCGAGTGCGACATCCGCAACGAACTCGCCGTTCAGAGGCTTTTCGCGTTTGTTTCCGAGGAGTTCGGCCATCTCGATTTTCTCATTAACAACGCAGGTATCTACGGTCCCGCTCAGCCCATCCCCGAAATGGACGTCGAAGGATTTCGCGACGCATTGAATACCAACCTGGTCGGCACGTTCCTTTGCACCCGCTACGGACTGCCGCTGATGAAATCGGGCAGCGTGATCGTGAACAACATCTCCGTCGCGGCTTATCAGGTATTCCCGAACTCCGCCGCTTACATCGCCAGCAAGCAAGGCGAGCTCGGCCTCACGAACGCCACCCGCGAGGACGTACGCAAACTCGGCATCAAGGTCATGGCCCTCGTGCCCGGTGCCACCGACACCGAGATCTGGAGCCAGTTCTGGCCCGACGCGCCGCGTCAGAAGATGGTTCAACCAGAGGAAGTGGCTCAGGCGGTCGTCAGTGCGCTCATGCTGCCGGCAGGAACATCGATCGATGAGATACGTATCAGTCCCACTTCGGGCACGCTTTAGGATGAAAACGCGAATTTGTTTCTGCGAATTTGGCAGGTCACTACGGCTAAATTGCTATCCTGAAGATATAACGTGGAAGCAGACGCCAAATTCGCGTCGTCATTCATGGCTCTTTGAAAACTTCATAGCGTAACGTGGAATGCAGAGCAAAATGGATCCAGGCCTCCCGCCGGACTTTGAGGAATGATGAGTATCTTCAGAGAAATGCACGAGAAGCGAGTGGTTGATTCGCAACGAGAGTACCTCGAGCTCCGTAGGATGCTGGAGGAGGCCATCGATAGGGGCTATGTCGAGCGAGTACCGGTGGTGAACCCGAGTAGATTTGTACCCATTCAGGAGTGGTTCCGGGAACTAGAGACAGGACAGATTTATCGTCTCGTGCCTCCTGATGAGCGCGGAGGTTGGTGGGCGGAAGTTGATATCGCCGACCTCGGCACCGAGCAAACTCCTGACA
>DASTGW010000014.1:0-4070 GCA_035718705.1 Terriglobales bacterium
CGTCACGGGAATTCCAATCAAGTGAATAAGCGTCAGACATAGTCCGATTGCTATCGGGGCGAATCCCTGGGGCGCGCGCTTATCGGTGGAACCGAGAATGACCATAAGGAAGAAAAATGTCAGTACGATCTCGGCTACCATAGCGGCGAGCAATGTGTATCCGCCGGGAGAATGGGCACCGTAGCCATTGGCGGCGAATCCGGCAGCGGTCGAGAACCCTTCCTTCCCCGATGCAATGACATACAGAACTCCGGCACCTGCGATGCCACCGAGCACCTGTGCCAAGATGTATGGGAGCAGTTCGTTCGCAGGAAACCGTCTCCCGACCCAGAGGCCTATGGAAACGGCGGGATTGAGATGGCATCCGGAAATGTGGCCAATGGCAAACGCCATTGTTAACACCGTCAACCCAAAGGCAAGTGCGACGCCGAGTAGTCCAATTCCGAGCTGTGGGAAAGCGGCAGCCAGAACCGCGCTGCCACATCCCCCGAAAACTAACCAGAATGTGCCCAGGAACTCCGCGACGAATCGTTTCGAAAGAGGCATGGCCAACCTCGCAGAAATGGTTTTGGAACTGCCTGGCCCGGTAGTCCGACTTACGAGAAGAGCTTTCCCTTCAGCAACTCCATACCTTTCGACATCAAGTCGCCCTGCGGCACCTCGCCATTGGGAGTCATGTGATCGATGAGCTGTGGGAGGAGTTGCGCCAGGCCGCCCTGTGCAACCTGCGGTGAAACGCCAGCTTTCGCAGCAATCTCCTTGACCTGGTCGGAACCCAGCACGCTCTGCAACTGCTCGGGTGAGATCGGCAGATTCTTCCCCGTGCTAATCCACGAGCTAATCACATGACCAAGCCCTTGAGATGCAAACTGTTGAACGAGTCCGTTGATGCCTCCACTCTGGTTAGACAACACAGAGAGGGCCGCAGAAATGAGTGAGGATTGAGAATTGTCAGCTGCTGGAGATGCCGCAGTACCAGTGCCAGTGACATTCTTCAGTACGTCATCGAGTAAACCCATAGAACCTCCTGAATGGGTCGTGCCGCTTTGAGGGCACGGGGGAGTCGGTTGTGGATCGCTGAACGGGCCGGCTGCGACCCTGATCGCTGGCCGAGAAGTCCAAAGATCGAACGAGTAGCCTGCTTGAGGCCCGAGCGCTTAAGAGGCACTGAATCGCAAATCACTGCGTGGCAGACTTCCTCAGCAGTCGATAAATCGCCAGCAGCACAACGGCGCCAATCAACGACATGATGAACCCAGCCGCTTGGCCGGTCTCGTAAAGACCAATGGCACGTCCAATAAATGTCGCTAGGAAGGAGCCTGCTATTCCTATGAGCATCGTGATAATGATTCCGCCTGGATCTTTTCCAGGCATAATGAACTTCGCGAGCGCGCCTACAACCAGCCCGATAATCGCTACCCACAAGTAATGCATCGAAGCCTCCAGAAGTGAATCCAAGCCAGCCTGAGTCGTAAATGCTGGATTTCAATGTCCACCGGACAACAGGCTGGCATGATCGAAAGGGCCCGAATTCCTAGTTACGCCGCCGGTATTTTCAGTTCCTGACCGGTCTTGATCTTGTCGGGATCGGAGATGGCATTGGCCTGGGCAATCTTCATGTATTCATTTGGATTGCCATAGAAGGATTTGCTTATCTTCGAGAGGTTGTCGCCCGATTTCACTACGTACAGGGTTCCAGAACCGACAGTAAGATTGTGTTGCAAGTCGGCGAAATTTGGATCGATCTTCTTGATTTCATCCCAAGCAAGATTCTTGAGATATTCAGTAGGCGCTGTGGCTGTAAGGACAGCTTTTCCACCCTCAACATGGAAGTGTTGAACTTGAAATGAATTCCGTGACATGAAGTCAGCCACGGGCTGATATTTGTTTTTCAATTCCTGGTCGGTCATTGCGTAAGTGCTCCTTTTCGTCAAATGCAAGTTTCCCCGGATATAAGACTTCCTGCTGAATTACCTTGTCCGTGTCAGATTGCTGTGTTCCCGCAAGTCCTAAGACTTGCTCTTTCCTCATCGTTAGTGAGGACGCCTGAAGATTCGGAAGCCAACAATACCGGCCATAGAGTCACGCCGTTTGTCACTTGACCTCGAGATCCGCCAGCGTTGAAGGCAACACAAGTCAGTAGTGAGTTTCATGGCTTTGTCGCAATGCCACCGCGAAGCTACGGCCTCCTAGATTCACTCCTTGAGTTACTCGACCCGTGATGCCTACCCGTGTGCCTTTGGACGGCGTTCCGAAGTTCTGACTCAGTACCCAAATCTTCCCAGTGCCGTCATCAAGCTCGTATGCGCTTTGGCCCAGCAGTCCGAAGCTCGACACCACAGTTCCGGTGACGGTCACTTCCCTATTGGCGTAACGACCGGTATTGCTCGTAAGCTCGCCAATTCTTAGTTGTTGTGGGCAGCCTACGAAAATCGTGGCGAGAAGAAGAATCGGGAAGACATAAGCGTTGCGCTGAATGGGACTCTGCATATTTGTCTTCTTTCCCGCCGATTGGTACCGGCTTTTGAATCGAACGGCGAGCGCTTTATCGTAATCGCACGAGATTCTATTGACCTTGTCCTTCGGTCGATTTCGGATTCACCGTGAACGGTTCCGCTAGTTGAAACTCCAACAGCGTTTCCGCTGGCAACTGGAGTTGCTGCCCCTGGGTCATGCCTTGGACTCCGGTCCCGGCAGCCGCTCCCGCCGCAGCACCGATCGCGGCGCCCTTACCTCCGCCAACGATACCGCCAATAACAGCCCCAGCAGCTGTGCCACCGCCGACAACAATAGCCGTCCGCTTCCCCCGCGAAGCGCCCTGCTTGGTGAACTCACCCGTCTTGATTCCATACTCGGTTTTACCGACGGTGATTTTGGTCAGTACAAGCACGACCGAAGAGCTGCCGGTGAAGTGTCCGGCGCTTTTGGCGGACAGAAGACGCGCTTCGACATCAGCGTTCTTGAAAACAATCGTCTTCCCGTCCACCACGATCGGGGCATCCAGGCTCGCTCGAAACGTATCGCCCTCTTTGTTCTTTGCCGTATCAACCGGATCGATCAGACGAATCGACACAGCTGTGCCCTTCGGAATAACAACTGATATTGGTGCGGGCGCAAGGGTCGCAACGGAAGGAGGGCTGGCTGGGGTGCCGTGTGAAGCTTGAGGTACGGTCGTTGCAGTTTTTTCCGACGCGGCTTTTGTTGCGCCCGTAGGCTTGGACTTAGCCACGGGCACTGAGTTCTTTGGGGAAGTGGGAGCGCTGATTTCAGCAGGCGGTGTCGGTGGTGGAACAGCGGCGGCCACTACCTGCAAGTTGTTGAGCACTTGCTTGACACCAGCAACCTGACTCGCAACCTTGGCGGCGGCGGTCCGCTCGGTTTCGCTGCCGACGTTACCGGAAAGTGAAACTGTTCCGGCGTCAGCTTGGACGCTGATCTGTTTTGACGCCAGTGTGCTGTTTGCGTTAAGGGCGGCCTGCACTTGCGAGGTGATTTGAGCGTCAGAGGGAGCCTTCGAACAGTTGATTGTTACGAGTACGAGAAGGAGAACAAAGACCAGATACAAAGCGATGTGATTCTTTTTCATGAGGTACTCCATGACCTTTGGTAGGAAGCTTGGCGCCAGGTTTCGCCAGTTGATCGTTGCTTCCCATTTGTCGTGATAATGAGTCGCCATAGTCGAGCTTTTATCCCATGATGTTCCTACGTTTGCAAAGCCGTGACTGTTCAATATTGCTCAGTTAATGACTTCAGAGGAAAAGCAACCTAAAGAAACTCCTCTTTCTCTGAAAGGTCTGATCAAGTGCCACAGGTGTCTACTCAATCGCCGTCCCAAACGCGGTGGATGTAAAGCGACTCAAGCGGAACGTAATTTGATCCGACCTTCGATATCCAGAGACACCTCGAACTTCTTTAAGCACGCATCGCAGAGCCACATATACGTGGCGTGATCAATATGTCCCGAGAAGTTTACTCGCGATGACATGCCGTCCGATTCCTGGACTGAAGTTAGTACGAGAACTCGACCCTGATGTAGGTAATCGAAGATGGCCGAACATGCCGGATTAGCG
>DASTGW010000015.1:0-4127 GCA_035718705.1 Terriglobales bacterium
TGAGGCTGTCGCGACGATGCGAGTGGAGATAGAGTGCCGACATTCCACCTCCGCCAATCATGAGTCCTTTGGTGATGTCGTTTCCACTTCCAAGCAGCACGCCGATGCCCGCACCTACAGCGGCTCCGCCCAGAACCGAAAACAGATATTTGTGATGTTGAGGGCTGATGCCCTTCAAATCGTTCTTCGTAATCTCAGGGTCGGCTGCCAGTGCCGGCGTGGTTGCGATGACCAGCAGACAAAAGCACAACACGAACGCCCAGAGTTTCTGTCCTCCCAGCATATAAGCTCCATTCAGTTGTTAGGTTGGAGTGTTTACTCCATCTGCTGACTGAGATGGCGTGCTCATGAAGCGAGATGTGCCAGTCGCAATGAGGTGCTTGCGAATTGCGTTGTTAACAATTAACGAAAACGGTAATCGCGGTCGCGGTGATGCAAGCGGTTCATCACAGCCGGGAGTGACGTGTCGACTTGCGTAATCGGTATCCAGCGGCGGATTCTTCTCGGTTTTACTTCCGGCTGATAAAGTAATCGTGATGCAGGACATCGAGATCAAGGCGCAGGTGGAACCGCAGCAGCTCGCTTCCGAGCAGGTGAAGTGGGACGTCATCATTGTCGGCGCAGGGCCAAGCGGCCTGGCAACGGCGATTGAATGCCGCCGGCGGCACCTTTCCGCGCTCAACATCGACAAAGGCTGCGTAGTGAACTCGCTGTTCAACTATCCGACGAACATGACGTTCTTCACTACGCCGGAGCTGCTGGAGATTGGCGACATCCCGTTCGCGACTTTGAATAACCAGAAACCGAGCCGGTCAGAAGCTCTCGAGTACTACCGCAAAGTCACAGCGCACTACAAACTACAGCTCAGCCAATATGAAGCGGTGGACAAGATCAGCGGCAAGGACAACAACTTTATTGTGACGACCTCCGACCGCGAGGGACGAACCAAGCTGTACCACACTCGCAAGCTGGTGCTCGCGACTGGTTATTACGACCTCCCGAATTACCTGGGATGCCCCGGGGAGGACTTGCCGAAGGTCCTGCATTACTACAAAGAACCGCATCCGTTCTACGATACCGATGTGGTTGTGGTCGGAGCCAAGAACTCTGCTGCGATCGCGGCGCTGGAGTTATATCGTCATGGGGCGCGGGTTACGATGGTGCATCGTGGACCGGGAATTCACAACCACGTGAAGTACTGGATCAAGCCGGATATTGAGAACCGCATTAAAGCCGGAGAGATCAAGGCCTACTTCCAGAGCACGATCAAAGAAGTGCTGCCCGAATGTGTGATCCTGAATACCCCGCAAGGCGAAGCTATCCTGGACAATGATTTCGTCTTCGCGCTGGTCGGCTACCATCCTGATTACAGTTTTTTGCGGCGTTGCGGGCTGGAGTTGACGCGCGACCAGTGTCGTCCGGTGTGCGATCCGGAGACGCTGGAGAGCAACGTTCCGGGAATCTATGTTGCTGGCGTGATCGTCGCCGGGTCGCGGACCAATGAGATTTTCATTGAGAACGGCCGCTTTCACGGCCATCTGATCGCGGACCACATTTCCAAGAAGCTGCTGCCCAGCTAGCGTCCGGCGGCGATCCCATCAGAGTTGTTGTTGCCACATTTTGAGAAGCCGCGTTCGATCGCGGTGCCTTCCTCGTAGTCATTCCAGGTAACCACCATCAGAAACGGCAGGGGATGGTCTCCGCTGTAGTAGCGGCGGAACATGCGAAGGCTGTCGTCAAAAGTTTTTCCGCAACGGTCGCTCATGTGGCGATTGCGGCTCCAGGAAGCCTGGCTGTCGTCGAAGCCGGGCCAAGCAGCCCCCACCGCGATTTTGTTCGGGAACTCGGTGCTCATGCGGTTGTAGAACGACTCGAGGTAATCCTGCCCCCAGTTGCTACCGTCACGCTTCCAGCCTTCTTTGCCGGGCTGCACCCAGGCGTAGTAGCCGTCGAAGGCATTCGGGAACTTCAGGTTGATGTCCTTCATGATCAGCAACGGTGGATCTTCCCAGGAGTTCACGACTTGGCGAATGTGATTCCAGTCAGTGCCGCCCTCTTTCGGAAAAATGAAGATCACCGGCCGTCCGTTGTAGCGCAGGTACGCGGAGTGGCTTGGGATCGCGTTCGGGCCGATGTAGCGGTCGTAAGCGTATTGGAGGTCGACGATGACGGCGTCTGTGGATGAGCCGGCATTGTCAGTGTCCTCGTCGTACATGATAGAGGTCGTAAAGCCGTTGCTGGCCGCGGCGTTTTGCAGCAGCAAGTAGGCCTGATCTTCGTAAGGCTTGCGAGCCCCATACCAGTTCACGACGAATCCCGAAATACCGAGCGACTTCGCTTTTACGATCTGGTCGGAGAGGACCTTCGGATCCTGCGACGAGTAGCCGACATTGATGTGCTTCGAGTTGCCGAACCAGGGCTGGTAGGCCGCCAGGACCTTGGGCGAACCTTCGGGCGCCTGCAGGTTTGTCGCCGAGGCGAGGCTCTGTCGCAGATCGGTCGAGTGATGGCAGGCGCTGGTTAGGGCCAGCGCACAAAAAAGAGGGAATAACTTCCAATAATTACGCACGCGAATGATTGGATGAGAACTGCTGCTCCATCGTTGGATACGGTATTCAGTAACGAGTGTCCAGTTCCCAGTTAAACGGTGGGTACTACTGAAATCAATAACTTAGGAAGGGCAAAGCTGACAGGCAAGAAAGAGGATGGGTCGAGGGATAAGTGGAACTTTCCTCGCAAATTGGGCGAAAGATAAGAGATCGCATAAAAGCGTAGATGTTTCGCCGGACTGACATCCTCCTCAACATGACCTCTTATCTTGCAGGCGACCACTCACTTCTTTTCTTGTAGCTTCTCCTGCTCTTTCTTTTTCTTCTTCTCGGATTTTTCGCGTGCCTGGCGGGCGGAATCGATTCGGGCCGCGAGCAGGTGAGCATTCTGGAAGAGGAAGCTGGTGTTGGAATTCAGAGCGGCCTGGTGCTCCGGAGAGTCAAAGCCCACGGTAAGTTTGCACTTGGTGTCGCCGGCCTCCTGGAATATCCGCGCGTACAACTGCACGTTGCCCGTAACGAATGTTGCCAGCGGTCTGCTCAGGACGATGTGCTGATTGTCGTCCCACCGAATGGCTTCAGGCAGGTTCGCTTTTAGGTCCTGGTAGCACTGCTCAGAAGGTTCTTTGATGATCACCGACTCCTGGGCGAGCAGTGAGCCGACTGAGGAAAGCGCGAACAAGAGAACTGGAAGGAAACGTTTCAAGGCTGGAATCTCCTTTTCATTGAGCGGGACCAGATACTACGCTCGTGAGTAGAAGATTCACTAACGGAGCTTGGGGATTCCCACATCTGCCAAAAGAAGGCAGATGTGGGGCACCGCGCGAGCAAGATTGCTCACGCCACATTACCAGACGCGGCAGGCGTTGTCGGAAACCATCGCCTGGCCTTTGTGGCATCCGAATGCTTTCCAGAACTCTGGCATGTTTACCACTGGGCCGATCGCGCGGTAGTGGCCGGGCGAATGCGGGTCGGTAGCGGCAAGTAGACGGGCGTAGTTGTCCGACAGGTTCTCGCAACGGCTCTGCGCATAGGCGATGAAGAACCGTTGTTCGGGATTAAAGCCTCCGATCTCAGCCTCAGCACCTTTCTCCTGCAACTTCTTCATGTAGGCGCGGTACGACATGCGCACGCCGCCGACGTCAGCCACGTTCTCGCCGAGCGTGAGCTGTCCGTTGAGGTGAACTTCTTCGCCGGTCTTCGGATCCTTCAGTGCAACGTAGTTCGAATATTGATCGCGCACGCAGGCGGTGCGTTCTTCGAAGGCCTTCGCGTCGGGGGCAGTCCACCAGTCGGTGAGGCTGCCATCGGCGTCGAACTTGCGGCCTTCGTCGTCGAAGCCATGAGTGAGTTCGTGTCCCACCACGCGGCCGACGGCTCCGAAGTTCACCGCGTCTTCAAAACTGGCGCTGAACATGGGCGGCTGAAGCATGCCGGCAGGGAAGACGATTTCAGCGTGCTGCGGATCGTAATAGGCGTTCACCGTAGGCGTGGTCATGTCCCAGTCTTTGCGGTCGGTGGGCTTGCCGATCTTGACCAGGTTGCGATTGACCTCGTACTCAAGCGAGCGATTGCGAT
>DASTGW010000016.1:0-4133 GCA_035718705.1 Terriglobales bacterium
GATTCTGTCCCTCGCGGTGGAAAAAGTCGTGCGCCCTGATCGACAGCACGATGTAGAGATCGCCGCTCTGCCCGTTATTGCGGCCTACGTCTCCTTCGCCGCCATAGCGAATCCTCGTTCCCTCTTCCACGCCCGCCGGAACCTTCACCTCGAGTGAACGCTTCTTCACCACGCGGCCTTCACCACGGCACTCTTTACAAGGATCGGTAATCACCTGCCCCGCGCCGCCGCAGCTCGAGCACGTCCTCGCAATCGAGAAGAAGCCCTGCTGATACCGCACCTGCCCGCGTCCGTTGCAGGTCTTACACGTCGTCGCCGACTTGCCGGGTGTAATGCCCGACCCCGAACACGTGTCGCAAGACTCGTGTTTCTGCACCTCGATGTTCTGCGTAACTCCGAACACCGCCTCTTCGAATTCCAGGTTGATGTCTTCGCGCAGGTCCTGACCGCGTTGCGCACGCGTACGACGTCCACCGCGCCCCTGGCCGAACAAGTCGCCAATGCCGAACAAGTCGCCAAACAGGTCGGAGAAGTCGGTGAACGCCGCGGAGTTGAAGTCCACTCCACCGCCGCCGCCATTGCCCACACCCGCGTGTCCGAACTGGTCGTACCGCGCGCGTTGCTGTGCATCGGCCAGAATGCCGTAGGCCTCCGAGCACTCCTTGAACTTCTCTTCTGCCGTGGGATCATCCGGATTCTTGTCCGGGTGATACTTCATCGCCAGCTTGCGGTAAGCGCTCTTGATCTCAACCTCGGTCGCCGTCCGCGTGACGCCGAGCACCTCGTAATAATCGCGTTTTGTATTTGTCGCCAAATCCCTACTCAGCCCACGGCTTCAGCCGTGGTTAAAAATCGACCTAAATTTGATTCCTTCGCACAACAACTCACGCCAAGAGACTCTGCGAACGACCAGCGACTAACGACTGCTTTTCGCCACCGTCACCATCGCCGGCCTCAACAGCCGATCCTTGATCTTGTACCCGCGCTGCAACTCATCCACCACGTGGTTCTCCGGCACATCCGCCGACTCCACCATCTGTATCGCTTGGTGGAAGTTCGGATCGAACGGCTGGCCCTTGGCCTCCAGAGGCTCCACGCCCAGCTTGCTCAGCGCGTCGTGGAACTGACGATCGATCAACTCCACGCCCTTGCGAAACTCTTGGCCTTCCGGCTGCGTCTGCAGCGCGCGATCCAGGCTATCCAGAATCGGCAACAATGCTTGGATGGCGTTGGTCAGGGCATAGTCGCGAAAATCCTGGTTTTCCTTCGACTGACGCTTGCGGAAGTTATCGAACTCCGCCTGCAGCCGCGCCAACCGGTCGTAGAGCGCGTTTCGCTCCTGCGTCAGCTTCGCTACTTCCGACTCAGCCTGCGCCGCCTGTATGTCCGGCGCTCCATTTTCCGATCCTGCATCTTCCGACGCAGGCAATTCGTGCTCCAGGTCCAGCCTGGATTCCCCGTTTCTATCCATTGTCATGGTGTCTACTACTCTTGCGTGAACTTTTCGAACAACTGTGTGATGTATGAAACCGCCGTGATGGCGTGCTGGTAATCAATGCGCATCGGCCCAATCACAGCCAGCGATCCAACCACTTCGCCGTTCGCCTTGGCCGGCGAGCCGATCAAAACAAAATCCTTCAACTGCGGTTCAAACTCTTCCAGGCCGAAAACTACTCGCACCTGCTCCTGGTTCGCATCCAGGTAAGCGCCCAGCAACTCCGCCACCCGCTGCTTCTCTTCGAGCGTCTTCAGGATCTCGCGCAACCGCTCCTGGTCCGCATTCCCAATCAGGTTCGCCGCACCCTCGAGATACACATCCTGAACGTGCCGATCGTCCGCCAGCGCGCCATGCTTGTAGAGCGCCTGCAACGACCTCATCAGCCGGTCGTATTCACTGCGCTCCTGCTCAATGCGCTTCTGCAACTCCGTGCGGAGATTTCCCATCGCCCAGCCGCGGAAGTTCTCGTTCAAATACCGCGCCGCGATATCAAGGTCCGCCGCCGACAACTCGTGCTCCAGGCGCAGCATCTTGTCGCGCACCACACCCGACTTCGTGATCACCACCGCCAGCACGCGGTTGTCGCCCAGCCGCGTAAAGTGTATGTGCTCCAGCACTTCCTTCGGACCACCCGCCACCGCCACGCCCACTCGCTGCGAAATCTGTGACAGCACGTGCGACGTCCGTTCCATGAATCCAGCCAGGTCGCTGGCGTCCTTTAAGCCGCTCTCGATCACGCCCTGGTCGACGTCAGAAATGCTGCGCGACCTGTTAGCAATCTGCGTGACGTAATACCGATAAGCCTCGGCCGTGGGCACTCGACCTGCCGAAGTATGTGGCTGTTCCAGGTAGCCCGTCTCGGTTAAATCCGACATCACGTTCCGGATACTCGCCGGGCTCAGGCCCTCCGAATTTGCGCGCGACAGACTCCGCGACCCAATTGGCTCGCCAGTAAGAATGTAGGCCTCAATGATGGCATTGAGGACCTCCCGCTCGCGCGGCCCGAAATTTGGTGCAGGTGCCATACTTCTCAATTAGCCTAAGTTCATTAGATGCAAAAACTTAGCCACGGATTCCGCTGAGGGAACTCCTACCAGAATTCTAGAAATATAAGGATAGGAAGTCAATAGCACTCCGGGTGCGAGAGTGCTAAAGCGGGATAGTTTGTGACAAGTTTTTTCGATTTTTCTTGTCACAAACTCTTTTGCATCAATTTGGCTTGTCAGAAGGTGCAAGCTGTTGATGGCCAAGGACTTCGTTCATCGACCATCGTCCATCGAACTTACTGGATCGAGATCACGCTCTCGTTCGTCGCCTGCAGCTCCTTCACCCGATCGATCACCTTCCGCGTAAACGCGTACAGCGACTTCGCGTGCGAGGAATCCTCTCCCGCCAGCGTCACCGGATTGCCCGTGTCCCCGCCCTTGCGAATCTCCGGATCGAGTTCAATCGACCCCAGGAACGGCACGCCGAACTGCTCCGCCGTCCTCTTTCCGCCGCCTTTCGAAAAGATATCGATCTCATGATGGCAGTGCGGACACTCAAACGATCCCATGTTCTCCGCGATCCCGATCAGGTCCACCTTCACCTGCTTGAACATCTCGATCGCCTTGCGCCCGTCTTGCAGCGACACATCGCTTGGCGTGGTGACGACCACAGCACCGGTCAGCGGCACCGTCTGGATCAGCGAAATCGCCACGTCGCCCGTGCCCGGCGGCAGATCGACAACCAGGTAATCGAGCTTCCCCCACTCGACGCGCTGGATGAACTCGCGGATCATCTGGTGCAGCATCGGTCCGCGCCACACCAGCGGCTTATCGCCCGGGTTCAGGAAGCCAACCGAGATCACCTTCACGCCATAGCGCGTCGGCGGCTCAATCATGTTGTCGCCAACGATCTTCGGTGTCGCGCTCGACCCCAGCATCAGCGGCACATTCGGACCATACACGTCCGCATCGAGCAGCCCGACCTTGTGTCCGAGCTTCGCCAAACTCAGCGCCAGGTTCACCGCCAGCGTGGTCTTGCCCACTCCACCCTTGCCGCTGCCCACGGCGATAACTGCATCCACTCCCGGAATCGGCTGCGGCCCTTGCGGCGCCTGTCCATGCATGTGTCCCACTGGAACTCTCCTTCTGATGTGCTGAATCTTTGATTATAGAAGAAAGGGCGATGGATGATCGGGCGATCGGGTCATTTCGCAGCTAAGGAGAGCGGGGGAATCTAGCTTATCGACGCGGAATCATTGGATCGCCGCAGCCGTAACGCTTTAGCAAGATTGTTCATTCCGGCGATTGTCCAAAGAAGCGCTACGCCGTAGCGAAACAGCAGCCCCCGGCCAGTTACGCTTTGATCTGAAAAGTAGGAGTCAACTCCGAAGGCGACGCCGACCGTAATCCACACGATGCCAGAGAACAGAAGTTGTTGGAGTTTCTCTCGCAGGGGCAAGTTCTCGCGACGGTAGTGTCGGAAAATGAGCGGCACGACGACTACTAATGTCAGCAGCGCGCCCAAACATTCGGCAGGAGAAACTTCGCAGTCCGCGGAGTCAGGGCGAACAAGCCTCCCCACACTGCAAGGCTGATGATTGTTCCTACAGCTAACGCCTTCCAGAATGCCCGCTCCGAAGTCATAGGCA
>DASTGW010000017.1:0-7614 GCA_035718705.1 Terriglobales bacterium
CGCGAGGACGCACTAAAAGGAGGCCGCCGGCCTTCTTTGCGTAGGAAGGTGCCACAAAGGTGTAGCGAACCATGAGTGGCTCGTTGGCGCGGTCGAGATTCCCGACCTCTGCTTTCGTCAATTCGAATGCGGCGATCGTACCGCTGAGAACCGATTCGATACTCTTGGCGCGGTCTTTGAGTTCCTGGCCCAAGAGCCGTTCCCGGAAGTCGCGACCTACCACTCCCTGACGTACTTCTTCGACCTGCCCGGCCAGACTGCCGTCGGCCGCCAGTTTCAGCTTACCGGAGCGGCGCAGAACGTTTTTAGTGGCAGGCAACAACGGCGTGCTGATTATTTCGCCGCTGTTGTTGCTTACGAGAAGTGCTTTTGTCTCCTGGAGAGTAGAAGGCAAGTATCCGAAGGGCGTGAGGTCGTCGGTTGGATCGAACAACAAAAGCGTGCCCAGTTTCGGGTGACTGTAAAGGGCATAGAGAGAATCGGTGGGAACATCCTTCGGCAGGCGAATACCCGCGATTACGTGATTGAAGGTGACGGCGGAGGGGGAATCCGGCTTCACCACGCCGCGGGAGGTATGGATCAACACATATTCGGAGTCGACACCAATCTCTTTCAGCATGGCACTGAGCAGCGTGACCTTGTCTTTGCAGTCGCCGTAACGGTTGCGATAGATCTCGGATGCATGATGCGGTTGAAAACCGCCGATGCCGATCTCAATCGCGACGTACCGGATCTCCTTCTGCACCCAATGTGACAGCACCTCCATCTTGTCCAAGGTCGTCTTAGAGTTGGCGGTAAGGTCTTGTACCTGTTTCTTCATCTCTGGAGATGAATCGCGGCGGTCGGAGATCAAGCTGCTGTACCAGCTTCCGACACGCTCCCAGTTCGCGCCCGACGCCTTCTGACCATTGGGGCTGAGGATGTGCAGTAACATGCGCCCGGCAATGGCGCGCCACGGTGGCATGTAGTCTTCTTGTTCGACCGCGGGGATGTCGGTGGCCTGCCAGCTAATGTCGGAGCCGCTTACCGAGGGTTCGATCTTGGCGTGATTGTTCCAGAATATTTCGTATTCCCATCCCGCGGGCAGGTGAAGCATATAGCGGCTCGTGTGCACGGGCAGACTTCGCTGGAAGCTCCAGATATCTTCGTAGACGGAAGGACGCCAGCGCTGTTGATACTCGTAGCCAACGACCGTACCCACGTCAGCTCCGGGAATCTGCAACATCTTCATCCGCGAATCTGACATGAAGTTGTCGGAGAAGGCGTTCGTTTCGACCGCATCCTTTTCTTTGACTTCGTACTCCTGGCCGCTGGCGGTAATGCTCCAGCCCTTCAGCCAGGTGAGCTTAGTTTCGTTGTCGAAATGAACGGCGACGTGAGAGAGCTCTTCCCGGGCAATCGGGCGCAGAATCTTGATCGCTTCCCGGTAGGTGGTGCGGATTTCACCATTGGCATCCACGTTGGTAATTTCTTCGTGCAGCAGGATGACACCATTGGTGTCATCCTTATATTTGGGAAGCGTTTCGTGAGCGGCACTGCGCAACCAGTCAGGCACGGCGGCCCAACTGGTACTGGCTACACACAGAACCAGCGGAAGAAGAAGCCTATTTCGCAGCACGAAGCACCGCCTGTTCATCTCCGACAGCTTTTACCTGGTCCAGGAATCCACGAAGGGCCGGATAGTAATCCTGCGGGAAGAAATATCCTTTGACTACGACTTGCCGATTCACTTTGTAGGTGTTTCCTTCCTTGGCGGTATCGAGGTCAAGGTCGGCAAAAGGTGTCGGCACATGCCGTTTATCGGGCAAGGTTTCGATCTGCATGCCATCCGGAATCTTGATCGTGATTTCGTCGGCTTCCCGATAAGGATTGCGGAAGTAGACCGGATAAACCCGCCGAGCATGACGGAAGGCGTGGTTGTCCGCACCGGGAAACACAGAGATGGGAACCATCATGCGCTTGCCGGTGGCAGCGCCGAAGCTGGGAATGGTGACCTTCGCCGAGACCGTGAATTTGTCCGTTGAAGATTCCCAGTCATCAATCTTGGCTAGCTCGACGGTAGATCCGGAAGGGAGCCAGTTCTTGAACATGTCTTCCATCTCCTTGCGACGCTGGGTATCGTCGTCGTCACGATGATGGAGCCGCTCATAGAGAGCGTCGCGACCTTCAAACAAGACCGCCACCTGACCCTTGAGTGCCCCGTCGCTGTCGAGTTCAAGGTCGGCGGAGCGCTTCTCCATGGATTCCATGGGAGTGGGCTCGGGGGTCTTCTGCCAATCGGCTTTTTCCTTGTTGAGCAGCAAGCCCATCGTGCCGGTGTCCTCCCAGGAAAGAAGTCCGAACGGACAATAGGGAATGCCTGGATCGAAGAAGTGGTCGGCGCCACCGTACTTTACGATCGCCAGTTCAGAGCTGACCCGCTCCCATTTCGGAACGTCCTTGTGGTGGAAGTATTGATCGCGCTCGACCACCCGAATGAGAGTTGCGTCCAGTCCCGCCGCGCGAGCCAGCGCAACGAAAGTACGGTTCAGCTGATTGTGATAGGCGTAGCCATACTTGAGGACATCTTCGATATTGTGATCGTCTTTTAGTTTCTCGCGTTCCTGTTCTTTCTCACTCTTTTCGCGCTCGTAGGTCAGGTTACGCAGTTTTTGGACGCGATCATAAATCTTGCGAAGCTTGGCTTCGGGGGTGTCGGCCGGTGCGACCAAGGTTGCGACTTCCGCTTGTGCCGCCTTCTTTTTGTTCATGTAGTCTTCGGCGTTCTTGTACCAGGTCTTGGCGGAATCATTCCAGAACTCGTCCGGCTTCTTCATCTGGCCTTCGTAGTAAGTGAACTCGACGCGAGCACGGAGTTCCTTTTCCGGAGGCATGTACTGTTCTTTCTCCAGCCCAGGGATATTGTGCAGAGAAAGTGTGACGGTGCCTTTATTGTCCTTGGGTTGTTGATTGCCGAGCAGGAAGGTCAGCCAGGCAATTCCGATACCAGATTCGGCCCCATACTTCAGACTGAAATCAGCGTCGCGCGTGGCGAGGGCTTCCTGGACCGTCCACTGTGAGTCGTAGAGGATATTGGTGTCCCAGCTTGTTCTGTACCGGTATTCAATAATGCTGCCGGCCTGAACGTCGGGGAGCGTGAATGCCTTGGCGTAGAGACGAATGCCCTTGTACTTCGCAACGAGTTTGTCGAGCGGCTTGCCCTGGAATTGAACCATGCTGCCATCGGAATGGATGGTCCTGGCTTCCAGGTTGCTGAACCTTATGGAGCTGGGCAGGGTATCGGTTTCGACGTTAGCGTTGCTCTTTCCTTCTTCGTCGAGAATCTTGATGCGGAAATACTGTTTCTCCCATCCCTCTTTGTCGTTGCGCTCGACTTTGCGGTAGAGGATCACCGCGTGCGCTCCGGGCAGAGGAGCGAAGTCTTTCATCGCCAGATCTTCCTTCGGAATCGGAAGCCAGTCATCGCCGGCGAATGCGGGCAAGGCAGCGGCAATCATCAAGAAGAGAAAAAGCAGGACGCTCAGTTTTCGCAACACGGTTCACACCTCATTCAGTTCGGCCCAAAAGCCAAAGTGGAAGCCCGATTATGGGCGGCGGAAACATATCCCAAGCCAAGGAGTCGAAATGTGACGCCTAACTCGAACGTTCGTGATAAGTGCTCAGCGACATGAGACCGGTTGGTCAATGTACACGAGAATTGCTGAAATGCAGCGTCTGTGGAGCACTTTTTCTATTTTTGGAACAGAATTCCTAATATGGGAAGCAAGCGGAAGCGACGGCGAGGACCGAATCTTCGTCCATTCCAGCGATTTGGAGCCCGATCATGTCGCCACAAGGAACGCTGATGGCCGGAACTCCCAGCACGTTCCACGGGCGCGTGTTGCGGAGCATAAGGAGCTCCAGCGGGCGAAGGGAATCGGGATCAGACTCCAACTCGGAGAAGGTGGGAGGCAGAATCGGGGATGTCGGTGTGAGGATTACGTCGACGTCTTGAAAAAACCCGGCCGCCGAGGCGCGCAGTTTTTTCAGCTGTTCGCGCTTCGTGCTGATTTCGTCGGGAGTGTAACGCTCTCCGCTGCGGATACGGGCGAGCGTACGAGGATCGTACCGGTCTGGTTTCTGCTGTGACCAATCTTTGTGAAAGGCCCAGGATTCGGAAGAGGAGACGGTGCGGTCCTCGTCAATCGGGATGCTTACTTCGCGAACGCTCGCGACCTTGGGGGCCAGGGATTCGATGGCATGGCTGACTGCGGTATTAACGTTGTCGTTAATATCGTTCCAGAAGAACTCGCGTGCGATGCCGACCCGGAGATTACGAACGTCCACCGGATTGGGCTTCCAGTCGCTGATCGCTTCCAACACGAGCGCGGCATCTTGCGGAGTGCGAGCGAGTGGGCCGACGTGATCGTATGACCAGGATAAAGGAACGACCCCTTCCGTACTGACGCGTCCGAAAGCTGGCTTCAGTCCTATGATTCCGCAGCACGCGGCGGGCAGACGAATGGAACCCGCAGTGTCCGTGCCGATGGAGGCGAAGCAGAAGTGGGCGGCGACCGCTGCGGCCGAGCCGGAAGACGAGCCTCCGGTAATGCGATTGGGGTCGCGGGGATTACGTACCGGGCCGAACGCGCTTATGTAGCCGCTGCCACCATAAGCAAATTCGTGAAGGTTGTTCTTCCCGACGATAACGGCGCCCGCCTTTCGCAAGCGTTTCACGACTGCTGCATCTTCGGTGGCTGTGTTGTGGTTGAAAATTCGGCTCGCGGCGGTTGTCGGTTGATCCTTGATGTCGATGAGGTCCTTCACCGCGACAGGAATGCCGTGCAGCGGTCCGCGATACTTCCCTTTCTTGATTTCTTTTTCAGCCTTGAGCGCGGACTCGAGTGACTCCAGGACGAACAGTGCATTGAAGGAGTTGATCCGCTGATCTTCGTTGGTGATCTTGTCGAGGCAGGCTTCGGTGAGCTCAACCGGGGAGAGGCGCTGGGTGCGAATTTCGTCAGCAGCCTGAGCGAGCGTGAGAGCCGTGATGTCGGACGTAGACATCCGGCACAGTGTACGCTTCCAGCGTTAAAGGCCGCAACGAAGTGAAGCGCGAGCAGGATTGCTCGCGCCACATTGCTCTTTTCGTAATTAACTATAAAGTTAAGTGCGCTGACTCAGCATTTCGACGATGCGATCGAAGTCTTCGAGCGTCTTGTACTGAATCACGACCTTGCCTCTTCCCTTTTTGTCATCAATGGTGACACGACATCCGAGCGATCGTTCGAGTTCGCGCTGCGCTTCTTTCACGTTGGGATCGACCGGACGCTCAGGCTTCTCCTGTTTCTCGTGCGGCTTGCCCCAGTTAGCGACCAGGGCCTCGGTCTGACGAACCGACATAGAGAGGTTGAGGACTTTCTTGGCAGCGGCGATCTGTTCGACAGCAAGATCCAGCGCCATCAATGCGCGGGCGTGCCCCATGGTGAGGTCGCCGGAACGGACGCTGTTGCGGACTTCTTCCGGCAGGCGGAGCAGACGCATGTAGTTGGCGACCGTGGCACGGTCTTTGCCGGTGCGCTGCGCGATTTGCTCCTGGGTGAGTCCGCAGGTGGAGGCGAGCTTCTCGAAGGCAGCCGCCTGATCGAGCGGATTGAGATCTTCGCGTTGAAGGTTCTCGATGATGGTCAACTCAATGACCTGCTCGTCCGAGAGTTGGCGGACGATCGCCGGAACTGTTGCCTTCCCGGCGCGCTGGGACGCGAGCCAGCGACGCTGTCCAGCGACGAGCTGGAGTTTGCCGGCGGGCATCTGTCGAAGGATGATCGGCTGCAAAATGCCCTGAACTTTGATGGAGTCGGCAAGTTCGTTCAGACCTTGTTCGTCTACCTGAATTCGGGTCTGGTAGGGATTCGGCTCGATGTCGCCGACGGGAACCTGGTGAATCGCTTCTCCGGTCGGTGCAATAGGAGCCGGAGCAGCAACGGGCGGGGCTGGTTGCGTGGTACGCGCGGCAGGAATCAACGAACTGAGTCCGCGGCCGAGCACTTGTTTCTTTTTATCCATTTCCTGTCCGATCACGAGATTTCCTTTTACGTTCGTTGATTCCCTACTGGTTTACCGCTGGCTGCTCTTCGATCGATGGTTCCGGCATCTTGCCAAGTTCTGACGGAGCCATAGCGGGAGTATCGATGCCGCGACCCATGATTTCCTTGGCGAGCTTGATATAAGCCTCGGCACCACGCGAGCGCGGGTCGTAGGCGAGCGCCGGCTTTCCATAGCTTGGCGCTTCAGCCAAGCGGACATTCCGTGGGATGGTGGTGTTGAAGAGACGGTCTCCGAAGAAATTCCGGAGCTCCTGCGTGACCTGCTGCGCGAGATTGGTACGGTCGTCGTACATGGTGAGAACAACGCCTTCCACCCCGAGATTGGGGTTGAAGCTCTCCCGTATGCGCTCGATTGTGTCGAGCAATTCGCTGACGCCTTCGAGAGCGAAGTATTCAGCCTGCATGGGGATGAGGACCGAATCGGCTGCAACGAGGGCATTCAACGTGAGAAGGTCGAGAGCAGGCGGGCAGTCGAGGACGATGTAGTAGAAGCGGTCGCGCACCTTATTAAGCTGGTCGCGCATACGATAGGCGCGGTCTTCCTGGGAAACGAGTTCGACGTTGGCGCCAATCAGGTCCTTGCTGGACGGGATGACCCAGAGGCCTTCGACTTCGGTCTCCTTGATCACCTGGTAAGACTGAGCGTCGCCCATCAGAACCTGGTAGGTACTCTGGCGCGAGGGATCGCGGGGCAGTCCGAGTCCGCTGGAGCTGTTGGATTGGGGATCGCAGTCGACGAGGAGCGTTGGAACTTCGGCAGCTGCGAATGAGGCTGCGAGATTGATTGCGGTAGTCGTTTTACCGACGCCGCCCTTCTGATTTGCAACAGCGATAATGCGAGCCATGAAGTTTTTCGGAGTGCTTGAGCGAATCTTAAGTTACGCGACGCCGAGGAGGGGAAGCAAGGCCGTATATCGGTGCAAATGTTCCACGTGGAACAAAACCGAGGTGGAAATGGCGAATGTTCCACGTGGAACATTGCGGATTAATCATCTGAATACGTGGGAGTTAGCAGGTGGATACAGGGCTGTGAATTTACTGTGTGTAAGTTTCTGCGGTGATTTTCGGCAAAGACCACTATTTGGAGGTTGTGCTCCACTTCTATGGCGAATGCGATGCCATTTTCCCACTTTGGTTCTAACAAGAGCGGTTAGGTAAATCTCGAAAGACCACTGTTACCAGTCAGATTCATCCTTCGGAAATTGTGTGGAAATCAGATAGTGGCCCTATTGGGTTTCCTCGTCAACAACGAGAACCGTACGTTAGATTAGTGGGCAGAAAGTCTTTGGTGGGCAGATTCGCTTGAAACCGAGCTGGTTTCGGATTATTCCAGCCACTCTGGGAGCAGGGTTAACTACTTTGGTTCTCCACGCAGTATTACCCGATTATCGCCGCCCGGGACTGGAATTGGGGGCTCAAAGCGCCAATCTGAAAGCAGACTCTGTGCTCGTGGGACTTGCGAAGTGCCAATCAGGATTGCCAAGCATCCCCTCGAAGATTCCGCCCCCTGTTTGCGAATCATTTTCGC
>DASTGW010000018.1:0-2999 GCA_035718705.1 Terriglobales bacterium
CCGCCGTGGGGAGTTGCACATTCAGATAGAAGTACCCCTGGTCTTCCTCCGGCAGAAAACCCCCGGGCAGACGAGAGCCGAGGAAACCGCTGAGCACGATGACGACGACGAGCAGCACCATCGAAAAGCCGGCTTTATGGATCAAGTGGGTGCACCAGTTGACGTAGCCATCGGTGCCCCGGCCAAACCACCGATTGAACCAGCGGAAGAATACTCCTAGTAGACCGCGGGCCTCTTTCCGTGGTCTGAGCAGCAGCGCAGACAGCGCGGGGCTCAACGAAAGCGCGTTGAAAGCGGAGATGATCACCGACACCGCGATGGTCACGGCAAACTGTTGATATAAGCGGCCGGTTATCCCGGGGATAAACGCCGTTGGAATAAACACGGCGGCGAGAATGATCGCGATGGCAACAACAGGCCCGGAGACTTGTTCCATCGCTTTGAAACTCGCGTCCCGCGGCGACATGCCTTCTTCTATGTGGTGCTCGACGGCTTCCACCACGACAATCGCATCGTCGACGACGAGACCGATCGCCAGCACCAGACCAAACAGCGATAGAGTGTTGATCGAGAAGCCCAGCAGCGGGAACACGGCGAACGTTGCAACCAGCGAAACCGGCACCGCCAGCAGCGGAATCAACGTCGCCCGCCATCCCTGCAGAAAGATGTAGACGACGAAGATGACCAGGGCGAGCGCTTCGAAGAGCGTTATGACGATCTCTTTAATACCCTCTCTAACCGCCAAGGTGGTGTCGAGCGAGATTTTGTAGTCGAGGTCTTGCGGGAATCTTCTCTTCAATTCTTCCATTAGTTGCTTCGCGCGATCCATGGTCTCGAGTGCGTTGGAGCCCGGCAACTGGTAGATGGCGATGTGCGCCGCTGGATCGCCGTTCAACCGGCCGAACTGGCTGTAGTTCTGCGCTCCCAACTCTACACGAGCGACATCCTTCATCCGCACGATCGATCCGTCCGGATTGGCGCGCACCACGATATTGCCGAACTCCTCCGGGCTCAGCAGACGTCCCTGCGCTCGAACTGTATAGGTGAACTCCTGACCGCGCGGTATCGGCGCGCCGCCGATCTGACCGGCAGGGTTCACAGTGTTCTGGTTCGCGATCGCGTTGGCAATATCGCTGATCGTTACACCCATGCTCGCTAAGCTGTCGGGCCGCACCCAGAACCGCATCGCATACTGGCCCGCGCCAAAGATGGTTACTTGGCCGACACCCGGTACCCGGCTCATCGGATCGTTGATATTGATATAGGCGTAATTCGACAGGTACGCGCCGTCGTAAGTACCGTGGGGCGAGTACACAGAGAAGACCGCGAACGGGGCGGACGGCGACTTCTTGACCGACACACCATAGTTGCGCACATCGCTGGGCAACTGCGACTCCGCCAGCGAATAGCGCATCTGCGACAGGAGCTGATCGGTATTAGGATCGGTGCCCACGTCGAAGGTGACCCGTAGCCTCATGACTCCGGTACTGTCGTTGACCGAATTCATATAGAGCATTTTGTCGACGCCCTGCATTTGCTGCTCGATCGGCGTGGCGACTGATTGTTCGAGGGTTTGGGAATCGGCGCCGACATAGATCGCCGTAACCAGAATTTCCGGGGGCGCGAGATCGGGGTATTGCGCGATCGGCAGCTGCACCATGGCGACGACGCCGATGATCACCATGATGATCGCGATGACCATCGCCACAATAGGGCGGTTGATAAAGAATTTAGACATGGCGCTCTACCTCGATTCGTCCTTTGCTGTGGATTTGGATTTGACCTGGGCCGGTGCTCCTAGCGGCTTGGGGTTAACGATCGCCCCCGGGCGCACCTTCTGAATTCCTTCCGCAACAACTCTATCTCCCGGCTTCAGTCCGGTTTCGATGATCCACTGCGTGCCGACTCGATCGCCAACGGTGACGGGACGGATTTCAACTGTGTTGCCGCTGCTCACCACCGCCACCTGGTAGCTACCCTGCTGCTCCGTAACTGCGCGCTGCGGTACAAGCAGAGCGCCTTTTGCCGTCTTTATAACCGCCCGAATACGGGCGTACTGGCCGGGCCGCAGGACATTTCCGGGATTCGGAAAAATTCCCTGCAGCCTGAGCGTTCCCGTCTTCACATCCACCTGACGGTCGGCGAACGAGAAGATTCCTTTTTGCGGGTAAACAGATCCGTCAGCTAAAACCAGTTGCAATTGGAGCTGTGGTTCCGCCGCGGCGCGTTTTCCTGCGTCGGGGTGGTCCTTGACGTATTCGAGGTATTCCCGCTCGCTCACGGGAAAGTAAACCTTGATCGGATCCAAGGTGGATACCGTGGTGAGAAGAGTATTTTGACTGACAAGGTCGCCGATCTGGGCCTGGGCGATGCCTGCAATGCCGTCAATGAGCGAGACGACTTTTGTGAAGCCGATGTCGAGCTGCGCTGATTGCACCTGTGCCTTCGCCGCTTCGATTTGCGCCTTCGCCGCCGCCACCTGAGCCTTCGCAGCCTCGTTCGCCTGGACCGCGTTGTCGAGATCCTGTTGGGGAATCGCCTGCTCTTTGGCGAGCGGAGTATAGCGAGTTACGTCCTGTTGCGCTTTGACCTGGTTTGCCTGTGCGGTGGCAAGCTGCCCTTCGGCATTGGCAAGTTTCCCCTTGGCTTGATCCAGCGCCGCCTGAAAAGTGCGCGGGTCGATTTCGAACAGCAATTGCCCTTTCTTGACGAAAGCACCGTCCGTATAGGTCTGGCGCAGCAAGTAGCCGGTTACCTGCGGCTTGATCTGCGCGTTGACCAGCCCGTCCAGCGTGCCGATCCAGTCCTTCCAGATCGGAACATCCTTTTGCTCAACCTGAACCACCTGGACATCCGCTGGGGGCGGTTTAGGTGGCTCTGATCTTCCGCAGCCAAACACAAAGAGCATGACGGCACTCGCCAGAGACGCGAAGTACCTGCGCGAAGTACTTCGTTGCGGGTTCCGCCTTTCGATTTGCGGCAAAAGATGTTGAACCATC
>DASTGW010000019.1:0-4292 GCA_035718705.1 Terriglobales bacterium
GAAGTGCCCGACCATGTAAGCAGAGTTATATAGGGCGAGTTCGTCGACATCGGTATTGCGATTATCGGAGAACCAGGCGGAGGCCAGGACCAGTGACCCGATGAAGACAGCGAACGCGATGACCGTGATCCGTGTGGCTGAGTACTTCAAGTGCACGATAGTAACTCACTTGGAGCGCGGGGAGGAACCCGGCTTCTGCCTGCGGCGTAGCCCCCAACTGCTCCAGCCTGCCGCAATTCCATAACTCTCTGCCTCGGCGTAAACGTCTTGGGATGGCGCAGAAACGACAGGCCCATCGACGGGAAATCGATGAGCCCTCCGCTGGGTTGATCTATTCGTCTCTCAACGTTCGCACAGGTTCCACCTGCGCGGCCCGATACGCTGGTACCGCACTGGCCAAAAACGCTACTGTCAGCAGCACCAGCGAGACGCTGGCAAACGTCAGCGAGTCACGAGCACTCACGCCATAGATCACACTGGCCATCACTCGTCCGAGCAACAGCGCTCCTACGAAGCCGATGGCTACGCCCGCCAGGGCTGGCTTCATTCCGTCGGCCACAATCATCGCAACGACGTCTTTCACCTGCGCACCGAGCGCCATGCGAATGCCGATTTCCCTCACCCGCCGCCTTACCGCATACGAGAGCACACTGTAGATTCCCACTCCGGCCAGCAACAAGGCCAGCCCGGCGAACGTAACCAACAGCATCATTGTGAATCGACGTTGCGCAAGCGAAGCCGCGATCACGTCTTCCATGCTCATGGTGTCGAGCAGAGTCTGTGTCGGATCGACAGCATGCACCGCGTTGGCCACGGCCGTCGCAACGTTCATGGGATCGCCTGCCGTGCGCACTGCCAATCCCATGTGCCCGGTCGCGACCTGATCATGCAATAAATAGATCGCCGAATCGGACCGGTCGCTGTCCAGGCCTTCCATCTTCACGTCGCCTACCACCCCGACGATCTCGCGCGGCGTCGTCGGCAGTTCCATGTACTTGTCCGTCAGCTCCATGCTGATGTGCTTCCCGATTGGATCTTCGTTGGGGAAGAACTCCTTCGCCAACGACTGACTGATCAGCGCCACTGGCGTTGACTTTTCGGTGTCGCTCTCCGAGAAGTCGCGCCCGCGAATCACCGGGATGTGCATGGTCTTCAGGTAACCCGCACTGATGTTGCGCGTGGGCACTTCCGGCTGGTCGGACATCTGCAACAGCGGACGCCCCTCAATCATGATCGGCTGCACCGATCCGCCCTGGAGGGGTAGCGAATCGACGACGGCCGCTGATTCTACTCCCGGAAGCGCCCGCACCTTGGTGAGTACCTGGCTGTAGAAATTCCGCGCGGGCGCGCCCTTGTCGTACTTCGCCTTCGGCAACGGCAAGTACGTGGTCAGCACGTTGTGCGGATCTACTCCCGACTCGGTCTTCTGTAAATGGTAGAAGGTGCGGATCATCAATCCAGCGCCCACCAGCAGCATCAGTGACAACGCTACTTCCGCGATCACCAGCGTAGTGCGCGTGCGGCGTCCGCCGGTTTCTGTGCTTCCGCGTCCCACACCCTGCTTCAATGCTTCGTTGATGTCGGCCTTCGCGAACTTCAGCGCTGGCACAAGTCCGGAGAGCAGTCCGGTCAGCAGCGATACCGCAAACGTGAAGACCAACACCGTGCTATCCAGTCCGATCTCGCCCATGCGCGGCAGATCGTTGGACAGGAAGTTCAAAATCACCTGCACACCGAAATGCGCGAACAACAGCCCCACAGCTCCACCCGCCAGTGCCAAAATGACCGTCTCGATCAGCACACCGCGAATCAGGTCCGACCGTGACGCGCCCAAGGCTGTGCGGATTGCCAGCTCTTTTCCGCGCGCCAGCGTCGCCGCCAGCACCAGGTTCGCCACGTTCGCGCATGCGATGAGAAGAACAAATCCGACCGCTCCAAGCAGCACCAGCAAGGCCGGACGTACATCGCCAACCAACTCTTCGCGCAATGGCAACACCATCGCACCCCAACCGGTGTCGTCCGCCGGGTATTCCTTTGCCAGCCGCGCAGCGATGGTCGATAACTCCGACTGCGCCTGCTGCACACTCACCCCCGGCTTGAGGCGGCCAAAGGCCATGTAATTGTGGTTACCGCGAACCGCCCTCTCCTTGGGGTCCCACTGCATGCAGGTCCACATCTTCGGAGCTGGATTCCAGGCCGGAAACGAGAACGTTCCTTTCATGATTCCAATCACCGTGTGCGGCTCGTCGTTTAAGCGGATCGTCTGCCCGAGAATATTCGAATTACCGCCAAAGTTAGTTCGCCAGAAGTCCTCGGAGATCACGACCGTCTTGCCGGCGTTCTCACTGCCATCTTCCGTGGTGAAGGTTCGTCCCATCATCGGTTTCACGCCCAAGGTCGAGAAAAACTCCGGCGACACCCGCGTTCCCGGCACTGATTGCGGCTCCCCACTCCCGGTCAAAGTGGCCACGCCTTGCCCATAAATCGCCATCGACTCGAAGGTCGTGTTCTGCGCTTTCCAATCGAGATAGTTCGCCGGCGAGAGCGAGAACTTCTTCAAGCCGGGGAAGCTCTTTTCCGGGGGCGTATGCCACAGCTGCACCAGCCGGTTCGGCTCGGGAAATGGCAGGGGCTGCAACAGCACTGAGTTCACTACACTAAAAATGGCGGTGTTGGCGCCGATTCCGAGTGCCAGAACCAGAACCGTGATGATGCTGAATGCCGGTCGCTTGCGCATCGTGCGCAGCGCGAACTTCACTTCCTGGGATGAAAAGGCCATGGAGATCCTCGCATCTGCCAGTGCATGACGAATACCATCCCAGCTGCTTGTAACTGGTTGAAAATGGGGATGAGAAAACACGAATTGCGTTCGGAGACGAGAGCCACTGTCCGAAACTGAACGCAGAAAAAGGGCGGTCAGAGCTCAGATCTCTAACCGCCGTTTTTATGCGGGATTCAGTTAGAAGCTGATTTTGAGAATCCGTCCGCCGGTTCCGACCAGCCATCCGGCCTTCGGGCTGGCAAAGGTCACCGCCCAGTAGCCGCTTACGTCAGGAAGACTGAACCAGGTAGTTCCCTCATCCGGCGTCCAAGCGGCACCACCAGCATTGGCCGTGACAACGACCGTTCGGCCACCGTCGCCCGCCCCTTGTGCATAGGCCAATCCGAAAATGGCTCCTGTAACTGGAGGTTGATTCGTGAGTGTCCAAGTCACGCCGCCGTCGCTTGAAACCGCCGTCCGCGCATTCCCCGGATCAAGCGGGTCAAGGTCTCCCCCACCAACGATGCCGTGGTAAGGATTGCGGAAGGCGACCGAGAACGCGCCCGCAGAAGGACTGCTGAGCAACGGGGTGTCGTAAGCGTTCCAGGTGTTGCCACCATCGCGGGTCACAAGCGCGCGGGCCGCGGTGCTGCCGCCGGTAACGATCCAGGCATATTGCCCGCCAAAGGTTGCGACGCAGGTTCCACTGGAGGCGAAGGAGGATTCGCCGGGCAAAGCAGGCGGCATATTGCCACTTATATCGTGCCACGATGTTCCATCGGTGGTTCGCAGGTCGGGAAATACGCCGGCCACCGAGTCGCTATGGGAGATGCCACGGTTCGGCGTCCAAAACGCAAAGCAGTCATAGAAGGCGCTGGGATTCTGATTCTGGAATTGCAATGTCCATGTAGCGCCACCGTCCACGGTTTTGTAGATTCGGAAGTCAGTGGGATTGTTCCCTATCGATTGCAGGTATGCGACCTTGGCACTTACCGCTTCGACGTCGCGGAACTGTAACGCCTCAGCGCCGGGCACAACGCCTGCCCGCCAGGTTTTGCCTCCATCGGTGGTGACCGTGAATGTGCCAGCACGACCGGACGCCCATACGACCTGTGGATTCGCCGCGCTGACCGCGATGAGCCCTTGCGTAGTGCCGCTGTTTTGAGCAGTCAAAGTCGGTTGCGTATGAGGCGATTCCGCAAGAGATGGAATCGCCAACAAAGAGGTGAGCACGAGGGAAGCGAAGAGGGATTTCAGCACTGCAAACCTCCGATATCAAATTTGGCGGAGTATAGGCCGCCAACCTCGGAGCGTCAAATGCAGGTACCAACTCTGAACCCTTCCACCCGCGAGGTCATGTTGAAGAGGGCCCAAGCCCGACGAAACATCTATGCAACTTGCTCTCTCAGGAATATTTCCGCCGATTTGGCATACTTCCCCTCTCAAATTGCTATTCTGAATACATAAGGTGGTGAAGGCGCTTTTTTCGGAGCGCCTCACCACCTTCGTTCTTTGACAACCGAAATTCCAC
>DASTGW010000020.1:0-3666 GCA_035718705.1 Terriglobales bacterium
CGCAAAGCTTCTGTCCCGTAGGTCAGCGGGTTGATGCGCATCAGGAAGCCGATCCACGAAGACGCTCCGGATAGCGGGAAGAGCGCGCCCGAGAGCAGCCAGAGCGGAATCAGGAACAGGTTGATGATGGCATGAAAGGCCTGCGTGGAGTCCATCGGCCACGCGATCGCGAAGCCGAGAGCGGTGAGCGAGAACGCGATCAGGAACACGGTCACCACGGTAAGCAGGAAGCTCACTACGGTGAGATGAATTCCGACCAGCGGCGCAAACACGAGGAAGAGCAGGCCTTGTCCGGCGGCGAGCGTTGTACCGCCCAATACCTTGCCGAGGACGATCACGGAACGACTTACCGGAGCGACCAGCACCGAAAGTAAAAAGCCTTCGTTGCGGTCCTCGATCACCGACATCATCGTGAAAATCGCGGTGAAGAGCACGATCATCGTGAGCGCGCCGACGAAGAAAAACTCCAGGTAGTTTTGCGATGCGCCGCCGGCAAGGCGGAAGGAGCGCCCGAAGCCCGAGCCCATCACGATCCAAAAGAGCAGCGGTGATGCGATAACGCCTATCACGCGGCTGCGATTGCGGTAGAAACGCACCACTTCGCGCCACCAGAGCGACAATGCGGGCGTAAGCGTACCGGGGTTGACGGCGGTTGCTGGAGCGACATGCGGCAGTGTTTCGGTACGTGTTGCCATCAGTGCTTCTTCTTTTTCTTCTTGCCTTCAGCCTCGGCCATTTCCGCGGCTTGCTGTTCGGTCCAGAAACGGTGCCCGGTGCGGCGGATGAAGACGTCTTCCAGCGTCGGCTTCGCCACGTTGATCGATTCAATTTCACCCGGGAAAGCTTCGACCACGTCGGTTACGAAGCCGTGTCCGTGCCCGCGCTCGATGCGAACTTTGCCGTCGAGCACGCTGGCGATCACGCCATACCGATGCGCGATCTTCCCTGCGAGCTCTTCGGGATGCAGAGCTTCGAGCAGGATCACATCGCCGCCGATTTCGCGCTTCAGATCCGCCGGAGTGCCAAGGGCAACCAGATGTCCTTCGCTCAAAATGGCGAGCCGATCGCAACGTTCTGCTTCTTCCATCAGGTGCGTAGTGACGATCACGGTCACACCTTCCTGATCGCGCAACATCGCCAGGTATTGCCAGAGGTCGCGGCGCGCGCCCGGATCGAGTCCGGTCGTCGGCTCGTCGAGGAGCAGAACTGCCGGACTATGCAACAGTCCCTTGGCTAATTCCAGGCGGCGTTGCATGCCCCCGGAGAAAGTCTCTGCCGCTTCTTTGGCGCGATCGAGCAGGCCTACTCGAGTGAGCGTTTCCTTGATGCGGGCATCGAGCGCTTGTCCGCGAAGTCCGTACAGATGTCCAACGTGCTTGAGGTTCTCGGCGGCGGTCAGCTTCACGTCGATGCTGGGCGCCTGGAAGACCACGCCTATCTGGCGGCGAAGCCCCGAGGGATCTTTAGCGGCATCAAAGCCCATGATCACGGCGCGTCCACTGACGGGCAGCATCAGAGTCGAGAGGATGCGAAACATGGTGGTTTTGCCGCTGCCGTTGGGGCCGAGCAGCCCGAAGATTTCGGCAGGAAAGACGTCGAAGGACACGCCGTCGAGCGCTTTGCGGTCGCCGTAAGTGTGGCGAAGGTCTTGTACGGAGATAACAGCCGCTTTGCCTGCTCGCGCAGGTTCTGTGAGGCTGGATGTGTTCAGTGTGACGTTCAAGAATTACCCGCTCGAGGAGCGCAGTCCCTATTATTCGACGCCGTGAAAATGTTCGCGGATTCGCTACTTAGATTGTAAACGATGCCTGTGGGCTCGTACTCACCGTTAACGAACATTCAGCATCATGAGGGCGAAGAGCAGCGGCAGGTAAAGCACGGTCGCCTGGAGCAGTTGGCGCGCCGGAGCCTTCGAATGGGGAGCGTTTGCCGGTAGCTTTTTCGAGGACAATCGCCAGCCGAAATAAAGAAGTCCCAGGCCAAGCAGCAGTGAGCCGAACAGGTAAATGCGTCCGGTCATGCCGATCGCGCCGGGCATCATGCTGACGGGAATCAGCGCCACCGAGTACAGAATGATTTCGCGTGCAGTAGCGCGGCCATCGGAATAGACAACCGGCAACATGCGGATGTCAGCGCGGGCGTAGTCTTCGCGGTAGAGCCAGGCAATCGAATAGAAGTGCGGGAACTGCCACAGGAACAAAATCGTGAACAGCAGGATGGCTTCCCAATCCACGCGGTGACGAAACGCCACCCAGCCGAGTACGGGCGGCATCGCACCTGGGAAGGCGCCAATAAAGGTGCAGATCGGCGAAACGCGCTTAAGCGGGGTGTAAAGCCCGAGATATACGACTGAAGTTGCCAGCGTCAGGAGAGCGGCCAGTGCGTTCGTGGTGAGCCAAAGGTAAAGCGTGCCGCCGAGGACCATCACCGCCGACGCTACGCTTGCATGCAGCAAGCTCATGCGTTTCGCAGGCAACGGACGCTGCGCTGTGCGCAACATACGCGCGTCACCCTCTCGCTCCATCACCTCGTTGAACGCCGCTGTTCCCGCAGAGACAAGTCCGATACCAAGCAGCGCATGGAACAACGTCCACGAAAGCGAACTCACGCCCGACTTGTAGGCGGCGAAGTAGAAGCCGGTCCACGCGGTCATCACGATTAGCGTCGTAACGCGCAACTTGATTAGTTCCGAGTAATCGCGGAGAAGGGAAGCGAAAGTACTGCGCGGGACAGCCATCGGGATGCTGCTCATGCCGTCACCGCCTTCACTTCACTGGAGACACGTTCTTCGCTGAGCACGGGAACGTAGCGCCAGGCCTGTATCGCGAGTATTACGGCGGTCGCAAGGAGTAGCGCTCCCACGGCAACGTGCGCCACGGTGGACCAGACCATCATGGGCTGCGGCTGTACGGCATCTTTGCCGAGGACAACTTTCGTCAGGAACGAGGCGAAGCCGAGGCAGAGCTGCGTCATAAGCAGCGCCAGCATCGTCACGGCTGGTTTGCGCAGCGCCTCCACCTGCGAGTAATAGGAGAGCACGCGCACGGAAGTCCAAGTGAGCACGATGGCTACAACCACCGCGTTGAACACGTGCGGCTCCCAACTCATGCCCTTGTGGCGGAACATGCCGCCCAGCGCAAGTTGCACATACAGCACGAGCACTGAAAGCAGCGTCAACCCGATGAGGCTGGGCTTGCGGCGATCGATGGCAGTCTTCTCCACTTCGCCGGAATATTTACGCGCGGTGAGCACGGCAATCGCGACGGCGATACAGAAGAAGGTTTGTCCGACAACGGCATGTGCAGTCGAAACCGCGGGCGGCAGGAAGTTCAGTACCGTAACACCGCCAAGTATGGCCTGGACGATGATGGTGGCAAATCCGCCGATGGCGAGTTTCTTCATCCAGCCGCGACGGTCAACTGCGATCGTGAAGATAGCTATTCCGAGCGTCAGCAGAATCGTGAATCCGGCGATCATGCGATGGCCGTGTTCGTACAGGACGCCGCCGACCATGCGCGGCATGCGAAAAGTATGAAAGCTGGTGGGCCAATCGGGGACTGCGAGTCCGGCTTCGTTGCTGGTGACCAGCGCGCCGGCGATGATCACCAGGAATGTCGCGAAAGCCGTGAAAAGGGCGTAGTAGTGATGCGCCTTATTGTACGGAGT
>DASTGW010000021.1:0-8739 GCA_035718705.1 Terriglobales bacterium
CGCAATCTGGGATTGGCGTTTGGTTTGTAACGTTCCTAGCGGTCACGGTAGCGGTTTGCACGGTTTATTTCATTTTGAACCGTGAGCACCTTCGCAGCGAGAATCGGCTGGAGTCGCTGGTTTCGCGGGAATCGAGTTTCCTGTTCAACAACCTGATCCTGCTGGTGGCGTGCTTCACGGTGCTATGGGGGACGTTGTTCCCGGTACTGTCGGAATGGGTGCAGGGGCAGAAGATCACAGTGGGGCCGCCCTTCTTCAACAAGGTGATGATCCCGGTGGCGCTGGGACTTCTGTTGCTCACTGCCGTGGGGCCGCTGCTTTCGTGGCGCAAGACATCGCCAGACAGCCTCAAACGCAATCTGCTGATTCCGACCTTGGTGACGGCGGCCGTCGGCGTGCTGATCATCGCGTTGGGATGGGTGAAGCCCTGGGCTGAGCAGGAACAGTTCTACTCGTGGTCGACGATTTTGCTTTCAGTGCTAGTCGCGAGCACGGTGATCTCTGAGTTTTACCGTGGTGGTCGAGTGATCGCTTACCAAACGGGACGCAACATCATGTCTTCGATGTATGTGCTCACGCGCCGCAATACGCGGCGGTATGGCGGGTACATCGTTCACTTCGGCGTCATTGTCATGATGATCGGGTTTGCGGGGTTTGCGTTTAATCAGGATATCGAACGTGAACTGGGGAATGGCGATTCCATGAACATTGGGACGTACACGCTCACCTGTAAGGCGTACATGCAGGACGACAATGCCAATTACAGCAGCGAGTGGGCCATCATTGATGTGTCGAAGAACGGTAAATTCGTGGACACGCTCTATCCCGAACGTCGCGTGTACAAGGCCAGCAGCCAACCGGCCACGATGGTGGCGAATCGGTCGACGATGAAGGAAGACCTTTACCTGGTGTATAGCGGCGTGAACGAGGACACGGGGCGTCCGATCATCAAGGCGCACCTGAATCCGCTGGTGAAGTGGATTTGGATCGGCGCGCATATCCTGCTGCTGGGAACGATTCTGGCGATGATCCCGAGTATGGCGACTGCCAAGGTACCGGTGCGATCGGCGGCCGCGGTTCTGGCCGATAATCGGCAGACGGTGGGAGCCGGCGACTGATGCGCGTGAAATACATTCTGCATTCGCTGTTGCTGGTGGTGGTGTGTGTCGGACTTATGGGCGCGAACCCTTCGCCGGAAGAACGCTACAAAGATCTCGGCCACAAATTGATGTGCAAGTGCGGCTGCAACCAGATCCTAATTGAATGTAATCACGTGGGCTGCTCGTATTCCACGAAGATGCTCGAGCAACTCAGAGCGGGACTGCAGCGCGGAGACAATGACGACCTGATCCTGCAGGGCTTCGTGCAGGAATATGGGGCGACCGTGCTCGCGGCGCCTACGACGACTGGATTCAATCGGGTGGCGTGGATCATGCCAGGGGTGGCATTGATATTCGCGATCACACTGGTGACGGTGATTGTCCGCAAATGGAAGTTCAAGGTTGCGCCGGTAGGAGCGCAGGATTTGTCGCCTGCGGAGATGGATGAGTTCCGCAAGCGAGCCCGTGAGGAGACCGAAGTATGATCGAGATTGCCGGCATCCTGTTAACCGCGGGACTGTTGTTGTACATCTTTACGCCGACGCGAACTGAATCTGGCGAAACCAAGAGTCGCGCCACTTATCTGCGCGAACGTAAAGACGCGGTCTACGAAAACCTGCGCGATTTGAACTTCGAGTACAAGGCGGGCAAACTTTCCGACGCCGACTACGAAGGCCAGCGCAACCTGCTGGAGAGCGAAGCGGGAGCGATTTTGGCGGAGATCGACCGGCTCGAAGCTGCACCCGCGCGTTGAATTTTCGGATCATCTACTGAAGAGACTTCTGAGTACGACGAATGCAAAAAGTGGTTTCCAGTTTTCTTCTGACCTTGGCGCTGGCGGCAAGTAGCTTCGCTGCCACGCTCACCGGAACCGTCACCAACGCGACGAGCGGCAAGCCATCCGTCGGGGATGAAGTCGCCCTTATCAACCTGGCGCAGGGGATGAGTGTCATCTCTCAGACCAAGTCCGATGGGAAGGGCGCGTTCAGCTTCACTATCGATGATGCGAACGTCCCGCACCTGGTGCGCGTAACGCATGACGGCGTGAATTACTTCCCGCAGGGTGGGCCGGTGCGTCCGGGAACGACGACGGCGGATATTGCGGTGTATGACGCGGCGAAGAAGGTGGAAGGCGTGAGCACCAACGTGACCGTCATGCGAGTGCAGGCCGACGGGGGTCAGTTGCAGATCCTGGAACTGGTAGCGGTGAAGAACGATTCCAAGCCGCCGCGCACGCTGGCTGGCGATCACACGTACGAGGTGTATCTGCCGGAAGGTGCCGAAATAAATCAGGTCATTGCACAAGGTCCGGGTGGCATGCCGATCAATACTTCGGCGACTCCGGAAGGTAAGACCGGCAAATATTCGTTCAACTACGCGATCAAACCGGGGGAGACACGTTTTGAGATTGCTTTCCACATGCCGTACTCGGGGGAGGCGAGTTTCGCGCCGAAGATCACGGACAAAATCCAGCACTTCGTGGTGATGTTGCCGAAGTCGATGACGTTCGAGGCGAAGGACGCTTCGAAGTTCTCGCCGATGAGCGATGATCCGAGTTCAACAGTGCAGGTGGCGACGAATGTCACTCCAGGCGCGGACCTGGCGTTTCGCGTGTCGGGGACCGGTATGCTGCAGGATGAGCAGCAGCAGCAGGGTCAGCAGGCGCAGCAACCGCAATCAGGCGGTGCAATGGGAAGCGGAGCCGTGGCTGACAATCGGCCCGGCGGCGGCATGGCACCTCCGTCGGATGCACCGGATCCGCTGCACAATTATCGCTGGCCCATTCTCGGAGGCTTTGCCATTGTGCTGGTAGCGGGTGCCGTGTTCGTCGTGAGCCGGTCGAATCAGCAGAATGGCCAGCAGGCAACTCCTGTCGTGAAGGAGCCACCGCCAGCTCCGGTGTGGAAGACTACCCCGCCGGCGAAAGCTGTTGCTGCTCCTGCGCAGGTTCAGGCGCCGGCTAACGCCGATCGATCCTCGATGCTTCTGGAAGGATTGAAAGAAGAGTTGTTCCAACTCGAGGTGGAGAAGCAGCAGGGCCGCATCTCGGCTGAAGAGTATGAGACAGCAAAGGCTGCTTTGGATCAGACGCTCCGCCGGGCTTTGAGCCGCGCTAAAGCCAGCAGTTAGACAATTCGTTTTCTAATGAAGGCAGCCGCAGGGCTGCCTTTCGTTTTTCCGCCAACTTCATTCCTACAGGCCGCATCTCGAAATAGATAGGAGAATCACGAATGCCAATCGTGCAAAAGGGAGTTGCAGCATTTTCAGATCGCATGCCGAAGGTGATCTCGCCGAAGCAGCACGCCATCGCCGACTACATCACGCTCGGTGGGCTGGCGCTGATGGGTGCGCTGTTTTGGAAGCGCCATAAGCGGGCCGCGATCGGGGCCATCATTTGTGCCGGCGCGGAAGCCACCAACACCATGCTGACCGATTTTCCGGGCGGAGTGGCGAAGGTCATCAGCTTCCGGACTCACGGCAAGATCGACATGGGGCTCGCAGCCATTTGCAGCGCGATTCCCAACTTCTTCGGTTTTGACGAAGACGCTGAGGCGAAGTTCTTTCGCGTGATGGGACTGAACATCACGGCGGTTGGTGCGCTGACCGATTTCTCGGAACCGCGGGCCGCGAGGCGTCTGCGTCGTATTGCCTGAAGAGAAAATTTCTGCCGAGTTCCCGTAATGAAACCTGCGGGCGTGTGCAATCTAGTTCATTTCTCCTGCATTACTTTGCGGTTAGCGGAAGGTCACATGGCATAGTTACGCAGGTGCTATTTACAAGTTCACACTGGGAACTTAGAATCCGGTCGTTGTTAGGCAGTTCTGGGGGAGGGCTGCCGTGGCGTCCTGGTACTGCATAAGTCCAGGGCGCTTCTTTTTTGTAATCTTCATCCTTTCCATCTAGAAGAAGTCATCTAGTGATCATCGGCGTCATCTCCGACACGCATGGATTATTGCGGCCCGAAGCACTCGCGGCACTCGGGGGCGCTGATCACATCCTGCACGCCGGGGATATTGGCGACTCTCGCATCATCGAGGAACTCCGCGGTAACGCTCCCGTTACTTTCATCCGCGGCAACATCGACACCGATGCATGGGGACGCTCGCTGCCCGATACGGAAGTGGCGGAGCTAGGCTCGAAACACTTCTACATCCTGCACGATCTGAAGACGCTGGATCTTGATCCACGCGCCGCTGGATTCGCAGCCGTGATCAGCGGACACTCTCATAAACCGCAAATCGAGTGGAAGAAAGACGTGCTCTACTTCAATCCTGGCAGTGCCGGCCCGCGCCGCTTCAAGTTGCCGATCACGGTGGGACGAATCACTATCGAAGATGATCAACTCCGGCCGGAGATCATCGAACTTCCCGTCTAGGCAATGACCCTGCTCACTTCTGCCGTGTTCGCCTGAAACCGAGATTTCTTTTGACGAATGGGGTTAGATCACCGTATCCTGTGATTTCGATATGACGTCGCTGACCCATCGCCATCATCACCATCATCACGTGGCGAACGTGTCGGCGGCGCTCTGCGACTAGCAAAACCAGAGTTCAAGTTTCAAAGCCTGCTGACGCGAATAGCTCAGCGGGCTTTTTGTTTTTAAAACGCACTGATTAGGAAGATAGCGATGATAAAGATAGATTTCGACAAAATGGATGGCCTGGCTGCCGCCATCGTGCAGGACGCTGAAAATGGCGACGTGCTGATGCTCGGTTTCATGAACCAGGAGTCGTTCGATAAGACGTTCGCCACAGGCTATGTGACATTCTACAGCCGCACCCGCCAGAAGCTGTGGACCAAGGGCGAGACATCCGGTAACAAACTGCGCGTGGTTTCGGCCGCCACCGATTGCGACAATGACACACTACTTTTTGAAGTCGTGGTAGAAGGCGACGGACTGGTCTGCCATGAAGGCACACGCTCCTGCTTCACACGTGCGTTGCCGATGGTGAGCCCTTCGGAGAAAGTGCAATGACAACCGTCCGACCTCTCGTTAACAAAATTCGACTCGGTATTCCGAAAGGCAGTTTGCAGGACGCAACGGTGGCTCTTTTCGGCCAAGCCGGTTGGAAGATTTACGTCAGCGGCCGATCGTACTTTCCCGCTATCGATGATCCTGAGATTGAATGCATGTTGATCCGCGCGCAGGAGATGGCGCGCTACGTGGAGCAGGGCGTAATCGATGTCGGGCTAACCGGAATCGACTGGGTGCGCGAGAACGGCCTCGACGTGGAAGCCATCGCCGACCTGGTTTACGCCAAGCAGAGCCGCAGCAAGGTGCGCTGGGTGTTGGCCGTTCCGGAAGAATCAAAATTTCAGCGTGCAGAAGACCTGAATGGCTGCGTGATCGCGACCGAACTTGTGAATGTCACCAAACAATACTTCGCCTCCAAGAAAGTCGATGTTCGCGTGGACTTTTCGTGGGGCGCGACGGAAGTGAAGCCTCCGGTGCTGGCCGACGCGATTGTCGAAGTTACCGAAACGGGCTCATCGCTGCGCGCCAATCGCCTGCGAATTATCGACACGGTGATGGAGAGCTACACACAGGTGATCGCGAACAAGAAATCCATGCAGGACGCGTTCAAGCGCGAGAAGATCAGCAATCTTGCCCTGATGCTGACCGGTGCTATCGCAGCCCAGGGCCGCGTAGGATTGATGTTGAACGTTCGCAAAGAAGACCTGGCGAATGTGCTGGCGACCCTGCCCGCACTGAAGCGTCCGACGATCTCGGAACTCGCCGCCAGCGACGGCGAGCAGTGGGTTGCGGTAAACACAATCATTGAAGAGACGACCGCACGCGACATTATTCCGCGACTTAAAGCGGCAAAGGCGCAGGGCATCGTGGAGTATCCGCTGAACAAGATCGTGGTTTAGGGCTCTTTAGGCGCAGATCGATATGAAGATTGTCTCTGGCAAGAAAATCGCGGCTGAACTCGCGAAGCAGGTGAACCGGCGCATTCTGTTTTCGGCCGAAACCGAGAAGACGGTTGCGCGCATCGTGAACGACGTTCGCAAGAACGGCGATCGCGGGCTGCGCAAATACGCAGAAAAATTAGATGGGCTCGAAAAAAGACAATCACTGAAGGTCTCTGCGGAAGAGATGAGTGCCGCTTTAGCTGGAGTCTCACCGGAATTTCGCGAGGCGATTGAAGCAGCGGCGAAGAACATTCGACAGTTCGCCGAATGGCAAAAGCCGACAGCATTCTCCCGGGAGTTGCAGAAGGGGGTGAGCGTGGGGCAGGTAATCCGGCCGCTCGATTCAGTCGGTTGCTACGTTCCCGGTGGACGCTACCCATTGCCCTCGACGCTGCTGATGACTGTGATTCCGGCGCAGGTGGCAGGCGTGCAGGAGATCGCCGTCGTTTCGCCCCGCCCGGCACGCGAAACGCTAGCTGCCGCTGCTCTGGTCGGCGTAAAGACGTTCTACCGGATTGGTGGCGCCCAGGCCGTGGCTGCCCTCGCGTACGGAACGGATTCGATCGGTGCGGTAAACAAGATTGTTGGTCCTGGCAACAAATTCGTTACGACCGCCAAGAAACTTGTCTCCTTCGACTGTTCCATTGATTTCCTCGCCGGGCCGACCGAGGCGTTGGTCATCAGCGACGACGGAAATCCCGCATTCATTGCTGCCGACTTGCTGGCGCAGGCGGAACACGATCCGGACGCATCGGTTGTGTTCGTGACGACATCGCGCAAGATGGCAGAGGAGGTTGTCGCTGAACTGAAGCGCACTTCTAAAGCGAATGCCATTGCGCGTGAGTCGCTGAAGAGCTTTGTTGCCTTCGTGACGGAATCGCGTGAGCAGAGCGTGAAGGTCGCGAACGCCATCGCCTCGGAGCACATAACGATCCCCGCGGATTATCTAGATGAAATCACAAGCGCAGGCTCCATCTTCGTCGGCGATTACTCGGCGCAGTCGCTGGGCGATTACGTTTCTGGTCCGAACCATACGCTGCCGACGGGAGGTGTCGCTCGGTATCGCGGCGGACTAAGCGTGATGGACTTCCTGAAGGTCATCACCGTGCAGGAGGTGTCGCGGGAGGGCCTGAGCAAACTTGGACCAGTTGCCGAAACGCTCGCCGAAGCCGAAGGATTGAAGGCGCACGCACAGTCCGTGCGCGTGAGGTATACGAATGCTTAAGCCCAGGGCCAACATTGAACGGATGCCCTCGTATCACTCGCCTTCGGGCGAACGGGTCGCGTTGAACCTAGACCTGAACGAGAACACCGGCGGCTGCTCGCCGCGAGTGCTGCGCAGACTGTCAGCTTTGACAACTGCCGATATTGCCAGCTATCCCGATCGCGAAGCAGGGGAACGAGTCGCCGCACGATTTTTCGGGCTAGCTCCGGAACAGGTTCTACTGACGAACGGCGTGGATGAAGGGCTGCAGTTACTGGCGTTCACCTATCTGTCGGACGGGGATGAGGTGATCGTCAGCGATCCCACGTTCGCCATGTATCCCGTGGACGTAGCGGCCGCCGGCGCAACGCTGGTGAACGTATTCAGCGGGGATGACTTCACGTTTCCGTTGGCGGGCGTTCTGAAGGCGATCACGCCGCGGACGAAAATGATTCTCATCGCCAACCCCAACAATCCGACAGCAACGATCGCGGCACGGGAAGATCTCCTCAAAGTGATTGAGGCTGCGCCGAATGCGGCAGTCCTCATCGACGAAGCGTACTTTGAGTTCTATGGCGAGACGGTGCTCGACTTGTTGTCGAAGTACGAGAACCTGCTCGTCTCGCGAACGTTTTCGAAAGCGTATGGGCTGGCTGGATTGCGGATTGGAGCGATGCTTGGAAATCCGCAACAGATCGGCTATATGCGACGCATTACTCCGCCGTTCAACGTCAACGTGGTGGCACTGGCTTGCCTGCCGGTGGCGATTGGCGATCAGCAGTTCGTGGCCGACTACTTGCGGCAGGTATTTGACGGCCGCTCACGCCTGCAATCACTCTGCACGGAATTGGGCTTGCAGTTCTGGCCGAGCTACACGAATTTTGTGCTGGTGAGGGTCGGAGAGAAACACTCGGAGTTCATGCAGGCGATGAGGGCACGCGGCATCAATCTTCGTGACCGCAGCAACGATCCCGGTTGCGAAGGTTGCATACGCATCACCATCGGCACCGCCGAGCAGAACGAGTTGCTGTTCGATGCAATGAGGACAGTGTTGGCAGAACTTGGTATTTCACGGAAGGTGACCGCGTGAGGAAGGCCATCATCAACCGCCATACCAGCGAGACTGACATCAAGCTTGCGCTGAACGTGGATGGGCGTGGCAGGTACAAGGTGTCAACCGGCATTCGGTTTCTCGACCACATGCTGGACCTGTTCGCTCGTCACGGAGGATTTGATCTGGAACTTGCCTGTAAAGGTGATCTCGATGTGGATCAGCACCATACCGTGGAAGACGTGGGCATCGCTCTGGGCGAGGCATTCGACAAAGCGCTCGGCGACAAAAAAGGAATCAACCGCGCGGGATATTTTCTGATGCCTATGGACGAGACGCTCGGGATTGCCGCAGTCGACCTCAGCGGGAGGGTGGCGGCGGTCATTGATACGAAGGTGCGCACGCGAATCGTAGGCGACCTGCAAACGGAATTAGTGTTCGACTTCTTCGAAGGGTTTGCACGTGGA
>DASTGW010000022.1:0-4887 GCA_035718705.1 Terriglobales bacterium
CTAAGGCTTACAATTGCGAAGTTTACATGGGGCCACTTAGAATTTCCGTAATCCCGCATGATCTCAGGACTTACCTTCAACTCACGCCAACGAAATGCTTTCCGAAAAAGTCTCCTGAATTGGTACGACGTGAACCGGCGCGACTTGCCCTGGCGTCAGACCAAAGACCCATACCGGATATGGATTTCCGAGATCATGCTGCAACAAACTCGCGTGGGAGCTGTGCTCGATCACTATCGCCGATTCCTGGATCGCTTTCCCGATGTGGAAACGCTGGCGAAAGCACGAGAACAATCAGTTTTGGCAGCATGGAGCGGCTTAGGGTACTACCGGCGCGCACGAAATCTGCATGCGGCGGCGAAGGTTGTGTCTTTTGAACGTGGCGGAGAATTTCCTCGCACAGCAGAAGGATTACGTGAATTACCCGGGGTCGGCAGATATACGTCGGCGGCAATTGCGAGCATCGCGTTCGATGAGCCGAACGCCGTGGTCGATGGGAATGTGGAGAGAGTTTTGTCGCGCGTGACGGGAAGAGTGGAATTATCCGAGCGCGAGACATGGACGCTAGCGGAAGAGATGTTAAGCAGAGAGCGTCCGGGCGATTTCAACCAGGCAATGATGGAGTTGGGGGCAACGGTGTGCCTGCCGGGTGAGCCGAAATGTCTGAACTGCCCTGTTATCGCCCTGTGCAAGACGCGCGGCAGTCAGCCAACGAGAAAGAAAGAGCAACGCGTAAGTCGAGAAATCAGTCTGGCTCTGCCGAGAAAAGAAGGCGCGGTGTGGCTGGTGCAGCGCGATAAGTCCGCCAGTCTGATGCCGGGCATGTGGGAGTTGCCGGAGATTTCTGCCAACGGGCGCAGTCCGGAGGCACGCTTCAAACACTCGATTCTGAACACTGATTACAACGTGTCCATCTATTTAGTAGAGGAGCCGGGCGTAAATGGGTGCTGGATTGCTACCCGGCGACTGTCTCGTACAGCTCTGACGGGGCTCGCCCGCAAGGTTTTGCGACATTTTTCATTGATTTAGTATCAGAAGGGATGGAGGGTTCATGGCAGCACTCGAACAAGGCGTGAAGGCGCCGGCGATTCATCTTCCGCTCATAGGCGGTATGCAATTTTCTCTGGAACAGGCGTTGAAGCGGGGGCCCGTGTTGGCGGTGTTTTTCAAAATTTCTTGTCCGGTTTGCCAAATGGCATTGCCATACCTGGAACGTATTTACCAGGCGGTGAAGGGCACAGATGTAAGCGTTGTCGGCGTGTCGCAAAATTCGGCCAAGGACACGCAGTTCTTCATGCGACAGTACGGGATTACATTTCCCATCGCGCTGGATGATCCCAAGGACTACGCAGTCTCGAATGCGTATGGGCTGACCAATGTTCCCAGCATCTTCTATATAGGAGAGGGTGGGACCATCGATATTTCGTGTGTGGGTTGGTCCAGAAAGGATGTGGACGAGATCGCCCGCCTCATCAGCGAGCGGGAAAAGATTGCCCCCATCTCCTTTGTTCAGCCTGGAGAGAACGTACCAGCGTTTCAGGCGGGTTGAGGGTCTCTCAACTGATCCGCAGGTTGCGGATCACATCGTATAAGCGAGAGTTCCAAAACGAAAGTGGCCCGGGTTTTATCCCGGGCCTTCGCTTGCCGACAACCCCCGCGAGACGCTAATCTTCCCACTCGGTATGCGAACAGTTCCGTTAAGACACTCTCGATTCCTAATTGCTGTCCTTTTTGTTCTTCTCTGCTCGTCCCTGGCATTCGGACAGATGCGTTGGGTGGTAGCGCACCCGGTGGTGAACGTTTATTCCGCACCAAGTGCCGACGCGGACGTAACCACACAGGCGATCTACGGCAACACTGTGATGCAGACGAAACCCAATCCTGCTCCGAAGCAGAACGTTCCAGAAGGATGGATGTTCATCAAAATGGCCGATGATTACACCGGCTGGACGCAGCGTAACGGGTTTCTTCCGCTGGACGAAAAAGAAGACTACGCCGGAAAAGAAAAGCGCGTGGTAACGGTGGCGAACCGGGCAGCGAATGTCTATCGCGAGGCGGATGTCACGAAACATGCGCCGGTGCTGGTGCTGCCGTTTGAAACGCCGCTGGAAGTGGTCAGCGCGCCAAAGAACGAAGGTGAACGTTGGATCCAAGTGCGACTGGTGGACGGTCAGCAGGCGTGGGTGCAACGCGGCGATGTGCAGGATCGCACGGGCAAGGCGCTGACCATTGATCAGGCGATCGCACTGGCGAAGCAGTTCCTTGGTGTGACCTATACGTGGGGAGGTACGTCGAGCTTTGGTTATGACTGTTCAGGTTTCACGCAAATGATCGAGCGACAGCGCGGAATCACGATGCCGCGCGATGCCGATGTCCAGGCAGCGTGGACAGGTTCGATAACGGTGAAGCGCGAAGACCTGAAGGCGGGCGATCTGCTGTACTTCGGATCGTCGGCGAAAGACATCACGCACACAGGGATGTATATCGGGAACGGCGAGTTCATTCATGACACCACGCACGATCATCCGATGGTGCAGATCAGCCGGCTGGCCGATCAGCCGTGGACGAAATTACTGGTAGTGGCGAGGAGAGTGAAATGAATCGTCGAACCTGGTTGAAGGCCGCGGGCGCGATGGGCGCGGCAGCTTCTCTGCCGTTGGATGTGGTGGCACTGCCTGATGCCGGTGGTCCGGCGAAAATAGAGACCGAGATCAAGCGGCTGAATCTGCGTCATACGTGGACCACGACGATGTCATCGAGCGAGTACCGTGACACGTTGCACCTTCGTTACACACGCGACGGGATCACGGGATATGGCGAGGGAGCGCCGATCGTCCGTTACAAGGAGGATGCGAAGTCGGCGCAGAAGGCGGTGGAGTCAGTGCAGGACCTCTTGTCCCAGACGAACCCGTGGCACGTTGAGGAACTCGAAGACGAGATATGGAAGCGCGTTCCGGGCGAGTGGGCAGGGAAGTCGGCGATGGATATTGCCATCATGGATTGGCTGGGCAAGAAGCTCAACATCCCGCTGTATCAGTGGTTCGGACTTGATCCGGCGAAGGCGCCGATCACGACTTTCTCTATCGGCATGGACAAGCCGGAGGTGGTGAAGCAGAAGGTGGAAGAGGCTGCGCAGTTTCCGGTGCTGAAGATCAAGGTTGGTCTGTCGACGGACGAGGAGATGATTGCATCGGTGCGGGCCGCCACGAAGAAGCCGTTACGAGTGGACGCCAACGAAGGTTGGACGAATAAAGAAGAAGCGGTAAAAAAGATCAACTGGCTGTCGACGCAGGGCGTGGAGTTCATCGAGCAGCCGATCCCGGCGTCGATGATCGGCGACATCAAGTGGATCCGCGAGCGCGTGCACATGCCAATCATTGCCGATGAAGCGTGCGAACGTCCGCCCGATGTGTTGAAGTGCAAAGAGGCAGGGTTTGACGGCGTGAACATTAAGCTCGATAAGGCGGGCGGTATCCGGAACGCGTATAAGATGCTGCAAATCGCCAAGGGGCTTGGCATGAAGACGATGCTGGGATGCATGGTGTCGTCGTCATGCACGGTAACGGCGGCGGCGCATCTTTCGCCCCTGGTGGATTACGCAGATCTGGATGGAAATCTGCTGATTGCGAATGATCCGTATCGAGGCGTGCTGGTGAAGGAAGGCAAGATCGTTCTTCCGAACGGGCCGGGCCTCGGGTTGACGATGGCTTAGTAGAAGAGGGAGTGGACGAGGCGGGCTGCGGCCCGCCTTTTCTTATGAGCGTAACCGATTGATTAGCTGTTGCGGGTGAATGGGCTTAGGAAGCAACTCGAACTCGTGTCCTGCGGCGCGTGCCTTCTGCAGGATGTCCGCCGTGGCGGCCTGTCCGGAAAAGAGCAGCACGCGCGTGGTTGGGCAGTTTTCGAGGATGGCAATGGCGGCTTGCACACCGTTGATGCGTGGCATGAGCACATCACTCATTACGATGTCCGGGCACATTTCCCGTGCCAGATCGATTGCGTTCGACCCACTATATGTGGCGATGGCCTCGAAGCCATTGCGGTTCAGGATCTCTGCCATGCTGTCGGCGATGAGAGCTTCGTCGTCGACGACGAGGACTTTCTGCTTGCGTTGCGAGGAACCCTGATCTTTTGCATCCGTGCTGTCAGCCGGGGGTGGAAATGCGGCACTGCCGCTAAGAGCAAAATTAGTTATCACGAAGCTCATTTAGCCTCTGCTGGCCGGGCGAGGCCCGACCCGTTCGCGGGGAGCAAGACCTGAAAAACCGTTCCCGACGGCGTGCCTGCACGCGAGCGAAAACGAATCTTGCCACCATGTTTCTCCACCATGCCTTTGGTAACCCAAAGTCCCAAACCGGTTCCGACTTCCGTCTTCGTAGTGAAGAACGGCGCGAAGATATGATCGCGGCTTGCAGCGCTGATTCCGTGCCCCTGGTCGGCCACTGTGATTTGCACCACGTCGGCCGCGTGAGGTCGTTTCAGTGTCCGCGCGCGAACAAAGATCTTGCTGCCTTGGTTAGATGCGTCAATTGCATTGGAGACTAAATTTGATAGCACCTGTCGCAATTCTCCTTGCAGGGCACGTACCTTAACCTCAGGATGAAGGCGAGGAATCGCCTCAAGGCTCTTGTAGATCATCTTGCGATAAAAGAGCGCCAGGACATTGGTGATGGTTTCACTGACATCTACTTCTACCGGTCCGGAGGTGTCACGGTAGAAGCCAAGTGTTTGTTGCGCGATGTGAGTGACGCGTCCGAGTTCCTGGTCGGCGATATCGAGTTGGTGCCGAACATCTTCAGCGAGGTCAGGCGACGACTTGGCCAGGTAGATGAAGTTGGTGACGGCCTCAAGCGGATTGTTGATCTCGTGCGCGATGGTGGCCGCCAG
>DASTGW010000023.1:0-3907 GCA_035718705.1 Terriglobales bacterium
GCGACCACCGAACCGGGATCTGCCAAGACCGAGAAGAAAGGTTTCTTCGGCAGCTCCCCTGAGGTTCCAACCTCGATCACGATCCCGGCTGGAACCGTGGTTGCGGTCCGCTTGCAAAGCACCGTGTCCAGTGCGACCGCGCATCCCGGCGATACCTTTGACGCCGTCCTCGACGAGCCGCTCATCGTGAAAGGCCAGACCGTGGCCGAACGCGGCGCAAACGTAACCGGTCGCGTCGTAGAGGCGAAATCGTCTGGACGTCTACACGATTCCGGATACCTCCGCCTCACCCTGGCATCAATTCATGTGAACGGTAAGTCCGTTCCCGTGCAAACTTCCAGCCTGTTCGCCAAGGGCGCGAACCACAACAAGCGCAATGCTGCACTGATCGGCGGCGGCACCGGTGCAGGCGCGCTTCTCGGTGGCATCTTCGGCGGAGGTAAGGGAGCGCTCATCGGTGCCGCAGCCGGTGCCGGAGCGGGAACAACCGGAGCCTATGCGACGGGCAAAAAGGATGTTGCTTTCGGCGCGGAACGTCGCCTGAGCTTCCGCCTGACCCAGCCCCTTACCACCAAGAGCTAGACCGCTCGAACTTCCTCATGGGCGGCCTTCGACCAAGATTGGCGAAGGTCGCCTTTTTGCCCTCTTGCGGGCCCTCTCATGAACTCGCACCTGTGCGCTGCATCACAGCGACTCAATTCCCATTCCGGTACAGTTCCCGCAATCGTTGACGTTTCCGCTTGACCTGCTCATTTTGGGAATAGCGGAGCGCGAACGATGACATCCCACTTTGGTCCGTCGCCCCAAAGTTCGGCTGACCGATCGGAGCCGCTATGCCAACCGTGGAAGTCTCACCTGTCAGCCGCCGTCAAATCGCCGGCGCGGAACTGCTCAGCCTGCTCGTCATTGACGACGAAAAAGCAGTACGCGAAAGTTGCCGTGATGCCGCCCAGATTAACGGTTTCAACACTCTCATCGCTGAAAGTGCTGAACAGGCTTACAAGATACTCGACTCCCAGACTATCGATATCGTCCTGCTCGACCTGCGCCTGCCCGGAGCCAGCGGCCTCGAAGCTCTCCGCGAAGTCAGGAAGCGCCGTCCCGATGCCATCATCATCGTCATTACCGGATATGCGACAGTGGCTTCTGCCGTGCAGGCCATGAAACAGGGCGCTTTCGACTACATCACCAAACCATTCACCCTGGAAGAGTTGCGTGTCCTGCTCGAGAGAGCCACCGATGAGCTTAAAAAGATGTCGCAGAAGCGTGTACTGCGCGACGACATGCGCTCCAAGCAAGGCTTCGGATCTCTCGTCGGCAAGGCCCCGGAGATGGAGCGCCTATACCGGATTATCAGCAAAGCCGCGCAGAGCAGCCATCCCGTGCTGATTATGGGCGAGAGCGGCACTGGCAAAGAATTGGTGGCGCGTTCCATCCACTACAGCGGTCCCAATCGCGACAAGCCCTTCATTCCCGTCGACTGCGGTTCGCTCGTCCCAACTCTCATCGAAAGCGAGCTGTTTGGCTATGTGCGCGGTGCGTTTACCGGAGCGGTGCGCTCCAAGGAAGGCCTGCTGCAGATCGCCAACGGCGGCACCGTATTCCTCGATGAAATCGGTGAGCTGCCCATCGACCTGCAGGCCAAACTGTTGCGCGCAATCCAGGAACACGAGATCCGTCCCGTGGGCAGCACCAAGCGTATTCCCATCGACGTTCGTATTCTCGCCGCGACCAACCGTGATCTCGAAACGGAAGTCGCCGAAGGAAACTTCCGCCGCGACCTTTACTTCCGGCTCAACGTGCTCACGCTGCGCATCCCACCCCTTCGCGAGCGCAAGCAGGATATCCCACAATTACTGGAACACTTCCTCGATCGCCTCAGCCGGGCCAACGGCACCCGCAAGGTCATCAGTGACGAAGCTCTAAAGGCCTTGATCAACTATGACTGGCCGGGAAATGTCCGCGAGCTTGAAAACTGTATCGAGCGCACATGGGCGCTTAGCTCTGGCCCAACCATGGCTTTCCCCGACCTCCCGACCTACATCAAGAACACTCATCAGCAGAAGGTGACCGCTGAGCCTGTCGGTCCCAAGATCATCCCCCTGGTGGATTTGGAACGGAAGGCGATCCTGGAAGCCATCGAGCAGTTACGTGGTGACAAGCTTCTAGCGGCCAAAATGCTTGGGATCGGCAAAACCACGCTCTACCGCAAGCTTAAGGAATACGCCCAAATCTGAACTTCGTTCCCGGCGGCTGGTTCCATTCAAGGAATTCAGCCGCCGTGCGTATCTCTAACTCCTTTGTTTCCTCTCGTGAATGTTTGGGCAGGATCTTGCATTGAACAATGGCATGATCCTACTCATCTCCACTTATCAAAATGCCTCCGAATGCGCCGCGCTCATCGAGAACGGCACCCACGAAACCGTAAAGATCGTCGACAACATTCGCCACGCCCTGACGACTCTCCGCTCAGAAGAGTTCTCGGCCGTCGTGGCTGACGAAAACCTGCTCGAAGCCACTCCCGGAAGCTTCGATTCTCTCGCGCAAAGGATGAACGCCGCGATGCCTGTCTTGCTCGACATGGCCTGCCTCAAACCTCATCGCGTGGCCAAGGTGGTCGCCTCCGCCCTGGCACGCCGGCAAGTGGAGTACAAGATGGCGCGTGAACAGGCCGTCGCCGAACTCAAGAGCGAGTTGAAGAGCGATCTCACCGGCCTCATGATCTCCTCCAAACTCGCGGCCGAATCCGTTCGCGACCCCCACGCCATCGACCGTCTTACAGCGGTCCTCGAAATTGCACAGCGTATTCAGCAACGCCTCGAAGCTAACTGAAGCATGAGCCCGGCAGACCGGTGTTCCGAGCCTTACTCCGAATACCGGTCTCCCGTTTTTCCGCACTCACAATCTTTGTCCTTTTCTTCTCTATCGAAGCCATGCGTCTTGATGCGCCAGCTTGGGAACATTCCTTCGGAGAACCTTAGTTGCGGGCAACGAAACCTGCCCTCAAGACAACTTACCCTTTGCAACGTTTTGAAAAGATGACACTTAAATTTCAAAATGTGGCATCCAAAGTTGCTCAACCTTCTTCTAACCTCGGTTGGGCCAAAGCGCAAAACCCACTGAACGATGAGAACTGAGCTACAGACCGACTCCGTCGATAGAAAATCCACTTCACCAATCATCCTCGATAAACCAGCTCTGGAAGCCAGAATTCGCGAACTCGGGGATTGGTTTCACAACCTTGACCTGCACGGCGTCAGGACAGCCCCCGACCATTTCCTCGGGGACTTCCCCAACATTAAGTGGAAACATATCGCGAACCAGATCCCGGCTGACCTGACCGGAGCAACCGTTCTCGATATCGGGTGCAACGGCGGTTTCTACTGCATTCAGATGAAGCAGCGTGGAGCCGAACGCGTGCTGGGCATCGATGTGGACGATCGCTACCTGAACCAGGCGCGTTTCGCCGCCGACCAGTTAGGCCTGGAAATCGAGTTCCAGAAGCGGTCGGTCTACGACGTCGTCAATCTCGACGGCCAGTTCGATTACGTCTTCTTCATGGGTGTCTTTTATCACCTTCGTTATCCGCTATTTGCCCTGGACAACATCATCAAGAGGGTGAAGAGCAAGCTCATCTTCCAGACCATGGTACGCGGATCAGAGAAGTCGAAGACCTTCGAGCATAATTATCACTTCTGGAACAAAGAATTGTTCAAGGATCCTGACTTTCCCCAGATGTACTTCATCGAGCATGAGTACGCCAACGATCCCACCAACTGGTGGATTCCGAACGTAAGCGCTTGTGAAGCTATGTTGCGCAGCTCAGGTCTCGAGATTGTTGCGCATCCCGAAGTAGAGACTTGGATTTGCGAGCCGCGTGCGGTGACAAGGAATGGCCGGTACGTGC
>DASTGW010000024.1:0-2664 GCA_035718705.1 Terriglobales bacterium
AAGCGTGTCACGGTTTCGCGTGACGTGCCGATGATCTGCGCAATCTCTTCGTGCGTCAGACCCATCTTGGCGCGGATCCCTTCCTTCGTATTCTCTCCGTCTTGCGAAAGTTCGAGCAGAAAGCGAGCCAGCTTTTCGCCGGCCGAATGCGACAGCCCGAGAGAACGAATCAGGTCGTAAGCACTATGGCAGTTGTCGCTCAAGTGCTGCGCTGCCTGGAGGCATGCGCTGCCATGTTCCTGCAGGAAGTGCAGGAAGTCCTCACGCTTAACGAAATTAACCTGGCACGGCTGAATCGTCTCGGCGGTTAACTCGTAATTGATGCCGGAAACGCAGGCATGAAGTCCGAGCACTTCACCCGGTTCAGCGATTTTAAGGATTAGCGTCTTGCCTTCCGCGGAATTCACGCTCAGTTTTACGCGTCCCTTGCACAGCATGTAGATGCCGCGCGGAGGCTGGCCTTCTACAAACAGAACCGCTCCCCGCGGATATGCGGTCGGGAATTTGACCTTCTCGAAGGCTTCGAGCGCTGTGTTGGGAAGGGCACAGAAAAAGTTGTCGGAGCGAAGCTTACAAATCAGGCAATTTTCGACGAGTTGTAAACCGTAAGGTGACCCCACCGGCTCCACTCCTTTCACGGCACGGACCCCGATCAGCTCAGCCTGCAGCAGCTTACACGCCTTTTGGAGATAGGGATGTGCAAATCCAGAATATCACGCCGGTCAATGAATCGTATTCGTTTGTTAGCAGAAAGCCCCTGAAATCATTCATTTAAATAAGTTTTAACGCCGTTGAGCAAGGAATCCGACCATCAAGGCTTATCACCGCCGGAGGTGACCTTGGTCACTGTGCTTGGTACCCGCCGGTGCGATGCTGTGCTCGGATGGCGCGGGGTGGGGCCCCGACTGCAATCGACACCACTTACGAGCGAACGAACGATGTTCTCGCAAACGATTCTGTGTGTACATGACACTGCCGGGGAACTTCAGGAACTTCGGGGAGCGTTGGAGAATGCCGGCTACCAGGTTGTGCCTGCGATCGACGGCTCGCAAGCCATGAGCATTCTAAAAGCTGGCGGCGTGGATGGCGTGATTCTTGATTACGACACCGAGGCGCCCGGTGGGGTGACTCTTCGTAACAGCATCACTCATGCCTTCCCTGAACTGCCACTGCTGCTCTTCTCGCACGTAGAGGAGATCAAGCGAACGCCATTGCGAATGTTTGAGGCATTCTTGAATCGGCCGGAGCCGCTCGATTCGGTGATTTCCCGGATTCCCACCAACTGCTAAGTTTCCGTGAGCGCGGATACGGCGGAGAACCCCGCCGTTCTGCTACCATTTCTGCGCTCATGAAGAAAGAAGAAATCGTAGCCAAATACCGCCAGTATCTTTTCTCTTCCGTCACCACCTATTACAGCGATCCTCTTGTAACCGATCACGCCAGCATGCAGTATCTCTGGGACGTCGAGGGCAAAAAGTACCTCGACTTTTTCGGCGGTATCGTGACCGTCTCTGTCGGGCACTGCAATCCGCGCGTGACGACGAAGATCAAAGAGCAGGTAGACAAGTTACAGCACGGTTCCACCGTGTTCCCGAACGAGGCCATCGTCTCGATCGCCGAAAAGCTGGCCGAAATCACGCCCGGTGAGATCTCGAAAACCTACTTCACCAACAGCGGCACCGAAGCCAACGAGATGGCAATCCAACTCGCCCGCGTGTTCACCGGCAACTACGAGGTGGTAGCACTGCGCCACGGATACAGCGGAAGGTCGCAACTGGCGCAGGGTTTGACTGGCCACGCGCCCTGGCGCAAGTCGTTGCCGGGCACGTTGGGCGTCACACACGCGATCAATCCGTACTGCTACAGGTGCCCCTTTGGACTGAAGTATCCGGACTGCGGTGTGGCGTGCGCGAAGGACGTCGAGAACGTGATCCAGACGACGACCTCGGGCAGCGTTGCCGCATTCATCGCGGAGCCGATTCAAGGCGTTGGTGGATTCATCACCGCGCCGCCGGAATATTTCAAGATCGTGTTCAACATCATCAAGAAGTACGACGGGCTCTTCATCTCCGACGAAGTGCAGACCGCCTGGGGTCGCACCGGCAAGAAGTGGTTCGGCATCGAGCACTGGGAGGTCACGCCTGACATTATCACCAGCGCGAAAGGTCTGGCGAACGGCGTTCCCGTCGGCGTGACGATGACGCGTCCGGAGATCGCCGAAAGCTTCAAGGGACTGCAGATTTCGACCTTCGGCGGCAATCCTGTGACCAGTGTTGCGGCGCGGGCAACGATCGCAGTGATGGAAGAAGACGATCTGAAAGAAAACTCGGCCGTGGTGGGAGCGTACTATCGCCAAAAGCTGGAAGAGTTGCAGCAGAAGCATCGTCTGATCGGCGAAGTTCGCGGCATGGGATTGCTGCAAGGAATCGAGCTGGTGAAAGATCGCCAGACGAAAGAACCGGCGCCGCAGGAAACAAATCGCGTGATGGACGAAGCAAAGAACCGCGGTTTGCTCATCGGCAAAGGCGGGCTTTATGCGAACGTGCTCAGGACATCGCCGCCGCTGAATATCGGGAAGGCGGATGTGGATGAGGCGGTGCGGATACTGGATGAGGCTTTCACGGCGGTGGAAGGGAACAAGTAATTCGCCGCGGATTAGCGCGG
>DASTGW010000025.1:0-5878 GCA_035718705.1 Terriglobales bacterium
TTATGTCCTCCAAGACGACGCCGGACAGATCGCGCTCACGCATTCCATTTCTGCCGGACTCGACTATCCATCAATCGGTCCCGAGCATGCCGAACTCAAAGACATCGGGCGCGCGGAATACGTGTCGGCCTGCGACGCTGAAGCCCTGGAAGCCACGCAGGTGCTGGCGCGCACAGAAGGAATTATTCCCGCGCTGGAATCAGCGCACGCCGTTGCCGAATGCCTGAAGCGCGCGCCGAAGATGAGCAAGGACGAAATCGTGATCGTCAACGTGTCCGGGCGCGGCGACAAAGACATCGGTATCCTGCGCGAAAATCTGAAGCAGCTGGCCTAGCCTGATGGGCGGTCCGCGAACAATAGACAATCGCCACTAGACAATAGACAATCCTCCTAATGTCTCTGCGTTTCAGCCATCATCCCGGCCTCGTCGCGTACGTGACCTGTGGCGATCCCAATCTCACCACCTCGCGCGAGGTGATTCTCGCGGCCATCCGTGCCGGTGCTGACGTGATCGAACTCGGCGTACCGTTCAGCGAACCCGTCGCGGATGGTCCGGTCATTCAGCGCGCCAGCGAACGCGCGCTGCGCCACGGAACTTCACTGAGCGATGTTCTGAGGCTTGCGAAAGAGATTCGCGCTCAAGCACCTGAAGTTGGTCTGCTAGTTTTCAGCTACCTGAATCCGCTGGTTCGCATGGGTCTGGGGAAATTCGCTGCTACTGCCAAGGAGTCCGGAGTTGACGGCGTGCTCGTCACCGACCTGCCCGTGGAGGAAGCGGCCGATCATTTGGGCATCATGCGAAAAGCCGGATTGGATACCGTGTTTCTCGCAGCTCCTACGAGCCCTGACGAGCGGCTGAAAGCCATTGCCGAAGCATCTCGCGGGTTCGTGTACGCCGTTTCGCGTACCGGTGTGACCGGAACGCGTCAGGATCTCGCCGCGGATGCCAGTACCCTCGTGTATAGAATCAAGAAATTCACGGATCTTCCTGTCGCGGTTGGTTTCGGAATCTCGACCCCGCAGCACTTCGCGGAAGTGACCAGGTTCGCCGACGCGGCGGTTGTGGGAACCGCGATCGTGCAGTTGATCGAGCAGTCAAAACCAGAAAGCGCAGCTTCTGCTGTTGGGGAATTTTTGACTGGTCTTCGCGCAGGGACTACCCAATCTGCAAAAACAACCACAAAATAACTGACTACGGACTCCTGGCTCTTAACGACTATGGATATCGGTGACTGGCGTAAACAAATCGACGAAATTGATCCGCAGATCGTGAAGCTTCTCAACCAACGCGCCACCGCTGCCATTCAGATCGGCCGCATCAAGCGCAACACCGACATGCCCATCCGTGAGCACGATCGTGAACGCGAGGTGCTGCGCAACATCTCGCGCGCTAATCAGGGGCCGCTTTCGAATACCGACCTGCACCTGATTTTCGAAAGCATCATGGACATCATGCGCAACATCCAGAAGAGCGAAATAGTTTCGGAAGACTCAGCCGAGTGAGTTTCCATCAAATAACGATCATCGGTACCGGCCTGATTGGCGGGTCCTTCGGACTGGCCGCCCGGAAGGCCGGCTTTAGCGGCCAGATCATCGGTTGCGACCGCGATCATGTGCTGGAACGAGCACGCGACTTTGGCGCCATCGATCATGGCGTAGTCAAGCCCGAAGAGGCGGTACACGGCAGCGACCTGGTCGTGCTCGCCACACCGGTGGGCAACATCATCGATCTGCTTGAGCGAATTGGGCCGCTCGTATCTCCCGCCGCGCTTATCACCGATGTGGGAAGTACCAAAGCGGAGATCATGGGCCGCGCCCGCGACGTTTTTGGCAACGACGTCGCCAAGCGATTCCTGCCCGGGCATCCCATGGCCGGCAAAGAATTTGCTGGCGTGGAATATGCAGATGCCAACCTCTTCCGCGAAGCCGTTTGGCTGCTTACTCCTTATCCAGCACAGGACTTCAAGCAACCACTGTTTGCAAGATATCTTCGACTATTGGAGAAGATAGGTAGTCACACCGTCACCATCGACCCGGCCGAGCACGACCGCATCTGTGCGCTGCTGAGTCACCTGCCGCAGATGATCTCGACGGCACTCGCATCCATGCTGGTCGATGAACTCGGCGACGACCCGCAAGCCAGTGCTATCGGCGGCCGCGCCCTACGCGAGATGACGCGCATCGCCGGCAGCCCGTATTCGATGTGGCGCGACATCGCCCTCACCAACACCAAAAACATTCAGGATGCGCTAATGAAGTTGGAACAGAAACTGGCACACATCAGGGAGAACCTGAGGACGAGGGAGTTGGAGGAGGAATTTCAAAGGGCGCACAAACTGAAGAAAAACTAGCGGGGGTCTACACCGCCATCGTCTTCAACTTCTCGCTCACAATCAATTTCGGCTGCGTTGCCTTCTGGACATCGTCCGCTGTTAATCCCGCAGCCACCTCTTCCAGCACAATCCCCTGGGGCGTCACCCGCATGTAAGCCATTTCGGTGACGATCGTATCTACCACGCCTTTGCCAGTGAGCGGCAGCGTGCATTTGTTCAGGATCTTCGGTTCGCCGTTCTTAGTCGTGTGCTCCATTGCGATGATGACCCGCTTCGCGCCCGCGACTAGGTCCATCGCCCCGCCCATACCCTTCACCATCTTGCCCGGGATCATCCAGTTGGCGAGATTTCCTTCTGCATCCACTTCCATGGCACCGAGCACGGTGAGGTCCACGTGTCCGCCGCGAATCATGCCGAACGAATCGGCGCTGGAAAAATAGGACGTGCCGGCAATCTCAGTGACGGTCTCTTTGCCTGCGTTAATGAGATCAGGGTCTTCATCGCCCTCGTACGGCCAAGGGCCCACGCCCAGCATGCCGTTCTCGCTTTGCAGCACCACTTCAATGCCCGGCGGCACAAAGTTCGCGACCAGTGTCGGCAGTCCGATACCGAGGTTAACGTAGAAGCCGTCACGCAACTCCTGTGCGATGCGTTTAGCAATGCCTTCGCGTTTAGCGATATCAGCTTCGGGTTTTGGGGGTTTTGCCGTTGTGCTCATTTTTTCAATTACCAGATTACGAAATTACCCGATTCCAATTCGTCTCACCACGCCGCTTCTGTCCGCCGGAAATCTCGCAGCGCAGTTTCCAGCTCGTCGAAGCTCGATCCCGGTTGCCGATGCTGCTCGAAAGCAGCGTTCAGCAACTCGCTCCAGTGGTCTTCAATTGCCCCAATCGCTTCCTTGTATGCTGGGGCATAAATGGAAAGTTCAGCCGCAAGATCGCCGAGCGTCAGGCCACCTTCTTCGTACATGCGAATGTACTTCAGCACACTAGCGCGAACTTCTTCTTGCGTAGAATCCGGAGCCGGCATCAGGACTTCTTCCTCACGCAGCGTTTCTCGATCTTCTTCTCCGCCTTCGAGACCAGGATGCGCTTCACGAAAATTCCCGGCGTATGGACAGAGTCAGGCGGCAGGTCCCCGACTTCGACCAGTTCTTCCACTTCGGCTATCGTGACGCGACCAGCCGTGGCCATCATCGGATTGAAGTTGCGTGCCGTCTTCCGATAAATCAGGTTCCCCCAACGATCACCCTTCCACGCCTTCACTAGAGCGAAGTCCGCTCGAAGACCGTGCTCGAGGACATAGGGCCTGCCGTTGAACTCGCGGGTCTCTTTCTTCTCGGCAACCAGCGTTCCATATCCTGTCGGCGTGTAGAACGCGGCGATACCAGCGCCGCCGGCGCGAATGCGTTCAGCCAGCGTGCCTTGTGGGTTCAACTCAAGATCGAGTTCCCCCGAAAGCACCAGTTGTTCGAAGAGCTTGTTCTCGCCGACATAGCTGCCGATATGTTTCTTGATCTGGCGGCTCTGCAGCAACTTGCCGAGGCCGAACTGATCGACGCCCGCGTTGTTGCTGATGGTGGTGAGATTCTTCACGCCTTTGCGATAAAGGGCTTCGATCAGGTCCTCGGGGATGCCGCAGAGCCCGAAGCCGCCGACCAGGATACTCGCACCGTCCTGAATGTCGCGGACCGCCTCGTCCGCACTTGCCACGACCTTGTTCATTGTTCGCTGATTCTATAAGAGAGGAGTCAGGAGTCGGTAGTCAGGAGTCAGTCAATCCTGTTTGATAGAACGTAAACTCAGATTGCGGGTGCCCCGTCCTTCCCATCTGCAGGGAAGGGCGGGTTCCACAAACAAAAACGGCAGGCTCGGAAGCCTGCCGTTCCATGAAATTCTTAAACTCTTACTTCGCCGACATCGCCGTCAAACGCGCGCTCAACCGGCTCTTGTAACGGGAAGCGGTGTTCTTGTGCAGAACGCCCTTCTGCACCGACTTGTCGAGCACCGAAACGGTGTCGCTGAACAGGCTTTTCGCCTGTTCGGCATTGCCGGAGGCAAGCGCCTCACGGAAACGGCGAACCGCCGTACGCAGACGGGACTTGTTATTACGATTGACGGTGGTTTTTCTTTCCGTCTGACGAGCCCGTTTTAGGGCCGATACGTGATTTGCCATGCTGCTACTTACCCTCTAGAACGAAAATCTTTGCCTGAGCAAAAGATTATTTTACCGGAGCAGCGGAAAATGGTCAATTTACAAGCTCAAGAGCTCGATTTCCGCGGAGTGGCCATGCGTTGCGGCCAGCTTGGAATCGCATGTGATCAGTGGCGCTGGTAGGGCTTCGGACAACGCCACGTATGTTGCGTCATAAGCGCTAACGCTGCTTCTCAAGTCCCACATCCTATTCAATAACAGAGAATGCGAATGCCTTAGAAGCCGAAGCGACTTCAGTGCTTCCATTGCCTGAGTACCCATCCTTAGAGGTACCTTCTTGAGCAGCACTATCCGGCGCACTGCTTGTACTACCTCGACATCGAACACATGGGGTGCGTGAAGGGGGGTTGTACCTATACGCTGATGCACTCTCAGGCCAAGTTCGGTTCGCAGCAACCACTCCACCGCTGCGGAGGCGTCCAGAACAATCACCCAGCGTCCCGCTCTTCGCGAATTAACTCCGCGGCTTTGACCGATGCGACTCCAAGCGGCTCAAGCTTTTCCAAACGTTTTTGCATTTCCGAAAGCGTCGGACGTTCCGCAATCTCCTTCAGTTCGCTCAACAGGTAGTCGGACAAAGACATTCCTTCGGTAGCCGCTCGAGCTTTTAGGCGCCTGTGGATCGATTCCGGCACATTGCGTATCTGAATCATCTTCGACATGCAAAAATGATATTTGCATGTGCAGCACATGTCAATGAAAGTCGGCAAGTTCCCGCCGTTTACGCTACCCTATCCGGTTCTTATGAGACCCCGGATTCTCGTCATCCTCTCCTGTCTGTTCGCCGCCTCCCTTGTCCTTCTCGCCACTGACCCAATTCGCAAGCGCCTGCTGCTGCCGAGCAGTAAGACGATCATCACGCCGGTGCCCGGCAGTCCCCAGCCCATGGGCGCGTTTCCGGTCAATGTCGTGGTGAGCCCCGATCAGAAATATGCCGCCATCCTCGAAGCCGGTTACGGGACGATCGAGACCGAACTGCACCAGTCGATCGCCATTTTGGACTTCGCCACCAACCAGATCACCCGCTACGCCGACCCGCGTCTGCCCCTGCACGCGCACCAGACGTTCTTCCTCGGCATAGCCTGGAGCAGTGACAGCAAACACATCTACGCCCCGATGGCCTCAATCACCGATCCCGCCGGCAACAAGTCGCACAAGGAGAATGACACGGACGATCCTGTCGACCACACCGGTAACGGTATTGCGGTCTATTCCTTCGCTGACGGCAAGATCACACCCGAGCGCTTCCTGAAGATTCCGCTGCAGCCACTGGCCAAAGGCAAGCAGCGCGGCTCGATTCATAAGGAAGCACCGGAAGGAATGCTTGC
>DASTGW010000026.1:0-2117 GCA_035718705.1 Terriglobales bacterium
GTTGCATATCGGGAGCGCCGACGGGAAGGACCATGCGTCCGCCTTCGGCGAGTTGTTCGAACAGAGCAGGTGGCATCTGCGGGGCTGCGGCGGCGACGATGATGCGATCAAAGGGTGCGCGGTCGGGTAGTCCGGTGGTCCCGTCACCAAAGATGACATCGATATTTGTGTAGCCGAGTTCGGAGAGGGTGTTGCGGGCGATTTCGTATAGGTCGAGTAGGCGTTCAATGGTGAACACCTCGCGCGCGAGTTCGGCGAGGATGGCGGCTTGATAGCCGGTTCCGGTCCCGATTTCGAGCACGCGGTGCTCGGCCGCGATATCAAGTTGTTCGAGCATGTATCCGACGATGAAGGGTTGCGAGATGGTTTGTGCGTTCCCGACCGGGAGCGCTTCGTCGTCATAGGCTAAACGGCGAAGTTGTTCTGGGATGAATAGGTGCCGGGGGACCTTCTCCATCGCAGAGAGCACGCGCTCGTCTTGCAAGCCACGCCGACGGAGTTGCGTGGCGACCATCGAGAGGCGCGCGTCGGAGAAGTCGGACATCGGGAGAATTGTCTATGGTCTAACGGCGATTGTCGATTGGGGCGAAGTGCATAGATGTTTCGCTGCGCTCAACATGACCTCACTTATCAAGGCGCCAGTGACTAACATGACCTTGGCTCTGCACTCTCATTTACAATTCTGACGTGGCTTTGTTTCGCAATGTCGGGATCACTCTCGAGATGATCAAGTGGGAGCACTCGGTGTTTGCGCTCCCGTTTGCGCTGTGCGGCGCGATGCTGGCAGCGGGCGGAGTGCCGTCCTTGAGGCAGCTATTATGGATCATCGTCTGCATGGTGTCGGCGCGCTCGGCGGCGATGGCGTTCAACCGTCTGGCCGATCATTCGCTGGACGCCGCTAATCCGCGGACGAAGATGAGGGCACTTCCGGCGGGACAGCTTTCGCGCGGGTTTGTGACGGCGTTCGTGCTGGTATCGTGCGCGATCTTCATTATTGGTGCATGGCAGTTGAACCGGATGACTTTTCTGCTCTCTCCGGTCGCACTCGCGGTGGTGATGCTCTATTCCTACACGAAGCGGTTTACGCGCTGGTCGCACCTGGTGCTCGGGTTCGCGCTGGGGATCGCGCCGGCGGCGGCGTGGATTGCGGTGCGCGGATCGCTCGATCCGCGAATCTTGATCTTGACTGCGGCAGTCACGTGCTGGGTAGGTGGATTCGACGTGCTCTATGCGTGCCAGGACTACGAGCACGACATGGGCGCCGGACTGCACTCGGTGCCACGGTACTTCGGGATTAAAAACGCATTGCTCACGGCACGGCTGCTACACCTGGTAATGCTTGGACTCTTGGTGGCGCTGGTACTGGTGTTCCACCTGGGCGCGATCGGCATTGTTGGGGTTATCGCCGTGGCGGCGCTGCTGGCCTACGAGCACTCGCTGGTGTCACACAATGATCTCAGCAAGTTGAACGCGGCATTCTTCACCATGAATGGCGTGATCTCGGTGATGTTCTTCTTTTTTGTGGCAGCAGCAATTCTGATCAACAAATAGCGCAATCTCGAGGCACAAGCGGCTGTGACTTAGCACGCCGGGTGAGATATCATCACTAGTTATGCCCGAAATGACAGGCACCCACGCATTTCAGACGGACGACGTTCGTCTGCGGCCCATTGCTGACAAGGTACTCGCCGGAGAGCGGCTGAGCGCCGACGACGCCCTTGCGCTGTATGGGTCGAAGGACATCCTCGCAGTCGGTTGGCTCGCCAACTACGTGCGCGAGAAGATGCACGGCGACAAAACGTACTTCAACGTCAATCGCCACATCAATCACACCAACGTGTGCGTCGCGTATTGCCGCCTGTGTGCCTTTGGGCGGAAGAAGGATGCGCCGGGTGCTTACACGATGGCTTTGGAAGAGGCGTTCCAGACTGCAGCTTCGGGCTACTCGGAAGCAGTGACCGAGTTTCACATTGTCGGCGGACTGCATCCGGATCTGACTTTTGAGTACTTCCTCGATCTCGTTCGCGGCCTGAAGGAACGCTTCCCGCAGGTACATTTGAAAGCCTTCACCATGGTGGAGATCGCGTTCCTGGCGAAACGGGCGAAGCTCAGCATTC
>DASTGW010000027.1:0-2927 GCA_035718705.1 Terriglobales bacterium
TGTCCGATCACATACTGGTCGAGGAAGGTTTTCACTTCCTGCGGCTTCGGCAAATGATCGGGCGCGGCGGCGGCATGCGTTTCGGTCCGGTCGTCTTCCAGGATCGAATTGCAGACCGCGACGCATTCGTCGCAGATGTAAGCCCGCGGATAATCGCTGGGCGAGGAGATCAGTTTGGCAACTGCGTCCTGAGATTTGTGACAGAACGAGCAGCGTAAGAGTTCGTCAGATCCTGTCCGCGATTTCATGTAACTCCCTCGGCGTCCCCCTTCACGCGATTCCCCGGCGTGCGCTGCTCTTGCGTGGTCTCAGCCCGGGCAGGCTGCGTGTCACTCGCCTGTGTGTAGGGCGAGCATTCCTGCTCGCCCAATCTTATGCGCTTACTTTCGCCGCCATCGGTTGATAAATGATGTCGTCGATGATGCCGTATTCTTTGCCCTGCTCGGCATTCATGATGAAGTCGCGCTCCACATCTTTCTCTATTTTATCGAGCAACTGTCCGGTATGGCGTGCCAACAATTGGTTAGTCAATTCGCGCATACGGAGTATCTCGCGGGCGTGGATGTCGATGTCGGTCGCCTGTCCAGAGAGCCCGCTCATGAGCGGCTGGTGGATCAGTATGCGGGAATTCGGCAGGGCAAACCGCTTCTTCGCCGCACCGGACGCCAGCAGAGTTGCCGCCATCGACGCCGCCTGGCCGATACAGATCGTCATCACGTCCGGCTTGATGTACTGCATGGTGTCGTAAATCGCCATGCCGGCGGTGATCGATCCGCCCGGAGAATTGATGTACAGCTGGATGTCTTTCTCCGGATCTTCTGCCGCCAGGAACAGCATCTGGGCGATGATCAGGTTGGCGACGTTGTCGTCAATCGGAGTGCCCAGGAAAATGATGTGGTCGCGCAGCAGGCGGCTGTAGATGTCGTAGGCACGTTCGCCACGACCCGTCTGCTCAATCACCATTGGAACTAGCATTTATTTTTGCCTCTAACCCGGTTTTCCCGGTCTTTCGTTCCGTGTTCCATCTCACTCTCATCCGCGACTTTGCGCAATCAGGTGAGTCACTCAATACTATGTGGTTACGCCGTGGCCCGTTGGTACACAAGGTCCATGGCCTTATCGGTACGAAGGCGGTTACGCATGCGATCGATGGAGCCGTCCTTTTCAAGACGCGAACGCAGCGCATCGGCCGGCTGCTGTGACTGCGCAGCCATGATCTGGATCTCCTTGTTCACGTCGTCCTCGGTGACCGTGATGCCTTCTTTGTCCGCGATCTTCTCCAGCAGCAGTGCTACCTGGACTTCGCGCTTGGCGGCATCGCGCTGGCCGCCGCGCAGACGTCCGAAGTCCATCTTGCGCATGTCTTCGGTCTTCATCCCCTGTGCGGCGAGCGCACGCAATCCCCGTTCCAGCCGCGTATCGATTTGATGCTCGACCAACGACTCGGGAACCTCGATTGGGTTCTTTGCCAGCAATTCATCCACGAGCTTGTCCTTGGCCTCGTGTTCGGCCTGGTGAGCCTTTTCCGATTCCATGCTTTCGCGGATTCGCTTCTTTACGTCGTCGATGGTGTGGAGGTCGGCACCGAGTTCCTTCGCGAAATCGTCATTCAGCTCCGGCAGCGATTTCGTTTTCACGCCGTTGACCTTAACCCAATAGTCGAAGCTCTTGCCGGCCAGGCGCTTGTCGGAGAAGTCGTCGGCGTACTTAACGACAAAGGTACGCTCATCGCCGACATTCGCTCCGCGCAGGTTCTCCGTGAATTCAGGAATGGTGTTTGAGCCGCCGACTTCCACCATCACGTCGTCCATCGTGACCGGCTGCTGACCCTCTTCAGCATCACCTTGCGGCGTGCCTTTGAAGGCAACCTGAGCGTAATCGCCATCCTGGATGGCGCGTCCTTCGACGGTGTTGTAAGCGGCGTTCTGCTCACGCAGATGATCGAGTGTTTTCTGCACGTCCTCATCCGAAACCGCGACGTGCGGCTTGTCGATCCTGATTTCGTCGTAGCCCTGCACTTCGAAGTCGGGAAGCACTTCGAACTTGGCTTTGAAAGTCAGCGGTTCGCCATCATGCACGTGGAGATCAGTAACGCGCGGCTGGGAGACAGGATGCAGTCCCTGCTTCTCGGTCTCCTGGCGGAAGTAGCGCGGAACCAGCTGTTCGACCACTTCGGTCTTGATGTCTTCGGCGAAGCGCTGGCGCACCACGGTCGCGGGAACTTTGCCCTTACGGAAGCCGGGCAAGCGCGCCATCTTCTGGAACTTGGTTACAACGGTATCTGTCTCGCGAGCAACAATGTCGGCTGGAATCGAGACGCTGATCTCGCGTTGCGTCGGGTTGGTGGTTTGGGTGGGAGTTTCAGTTTCTGCCACTGCGTGTCCTTACTGTTCAATTCCGCAGCATATAGATATGCTGCAACCTCTCGAATATAAGGGACTTTTCAGGGAACGGTCAAACCTGCGGCGGGGATTTCGGCCGCTTCTTTTAGCCCGAAATCCAGTTGGGGAATTCTGCCGGAACGGGTTAAGGAAAAAGGACCATCCAGCTATGTGGAAATCATGGGAAAGACTTGCGCTCTCCAAACGCCGCTCGATTGCGACGCCCTGGACGCCTGAGTCGGCCGAATGGCTCTCGGCCGCCATGTATCCTTAAGTTTTATGGCCAATTGCACTCAATGCGGTAAAGAACTGCCGTCGTTCACGTTCGGCGACCAGCAGGAGGTCTGCGCGGACTGCCGCCGGCAGCAGGAGGTCGCTCAACCGGAGATCGGTGCGAAGGGAATGGCGCAGCCGGCCATGGGTCGGCGTCCATCGATGCTGGATATGGCGCGCATGTTTCCAGTTACCGCGGCGATCGTGGTGGTAAACCTGGCGATCTACCTTGGCGGCGCTATCTACAGTTTGAAAACCGGGCTCGGCAGTCCC
>DASTGW010000028.1:0-3795 GCA_035718705.1 Terriglobales bacterium
CCCGGCAGCAAGTATCGCGTTCAGGCTCTCTTCACGATGGCGCAGATCTACAAAGACGACCTGAACGACACGGCCAAGGCGAAAGAGACGTTCCAGGAATACCTGAAGCACTATCCGAACTCGCAACTCGCGCCCGACGCCCGTGCGGCGCTGAAGGAACTCGAGCAACCGGCAGAAGCGGCGAAGTCTCCCGGTCCAGAGAAAGCGAAAGCCGCTGCGAAGTCAGCGCGGAAAGAAGAGCCGAAGACCGAGCCTGCTCCTGAGAAAGCTCAGCCCGTCTCCGATGGCAAGACCGAAATAAGGTCGGCTGAAGTCAAGGAAGTTAAGCAGCCCGCTGACGAGCCGCAGCCTCGCGCTACCAAGGCTCTCGTCACCGGCGTGCGTCACTGGTCCACGCCTGACTACACGCGCATCGCCATTGATCTCGAAGACGAAATTCAATGGGACTCCGGACGCATCCCGAGCCCCGATCGCATTTACTTCGACCTCAAAGGCACCCGGCTTTCTTCGGTTCTGAAGGGCAAGTCCTTCGACGTCGACGACGGTTTCCTGAAGCAGATCCGTGTCGCCCAATTCGTTCCAGGCGTTACGCGCATTGTGCTCGAAGTCGGCGATGATGTCGGCGAATACTCCGCCTTCCTGCTACCCAATCCATATCGCCTGATCGTTGACATCCACGGCAAGCAGCCGGCCAAGCTGATGGCCCGCACACCCGCACTGGAAAAGGCCGATAAGCCGAAGTTCCCTGCTCCCGCGGCCGCGAAAAACGAATCCGCGCCCATCACGCGCGTCCCGGAAAAGAAGCAGCAGGAGACAATCGCGAAGGCGGTCGAACAAAAAGAAGTTCCGAAAACACCGGAGGTGAAAGCAGCTGAGGCGAGGCCTGCGATCGACTTGAAACCGTCTGAGACTAAGACCGAGCAGAAGGAAAGCGCAAAGTCCGAGACTCCACGCTCAAAGGCAAAAACAGAAGTTGCCACCAAGGTGGTAGAGCCCGACACGGACCAGCCCAAGCCCGAGCTAATGGCTAAGGCAACGCCTCCCGAGTTGAAGGCTGAACCAGAGACGAAGACGGCTTCGAAGCCTTCGAAGATTAGCGACTCCAAAGCAAAAGACGAGCCACCGGTTCGTCTGCGCGGCAAAAAGCGTCAGGCTCCAGAAAAGCTTGCGGGACGCGAGGCGCAGCCCACAACCAATGGCGATCGCTCGCTCATTCGCGCTCTGGGCCTGAAAATCGGACGCATCGTGGTTGACGCCGGACATGGCGGCCACGATACGGGCACCATTGGCCCCAACGGCCTGCGCGAAAAAGATCTCGTTCTCGACGTTGCTCTCCGCCTCGGCAAACTGCTTGAAGATCGCCTTGGCGCCGACGTGGTTTATACCCGCGACGACGACACCTTCATCCCGCTCGAGACGCGCACCGCCATCGCTAATCAGCAGCAGGCCGACCTGTTCATTTCTATCCACGCCAACTCGAGCAACGACGAGACCGCTCGCGGCGTCGAGACTTACTACCTGAACTTCACCTCGTCGCGGGATGCACTCGAAGTCGCCGCACGCGAAAACGCCGTCTCCGAAAAGTCGATTCACGAACTCCAGGACCTGGTGAAGAAGATCGCTCTCAAAGAAAAGATCGAAGAATCCCGAGAATTCGCACTCGACGTGCAGAACTCGCTCCACGGCGGACTCGCCTCCAAGGCTCCCGCCATCCGCGATCGCGGCGTAAAGAAGGCCCCGTTCATCGTGCTGATCGGCGCCAACATGCCATCGATCCTCGCCGAGATTTCGTTCATCAGCAATCCGACGGACGAAAAGAAACTCACCACTCCCGACTACCGCCAGAAGATCGCCGACTCTCTCTTCAAAGGCGTGAACAAATACGTGAACGGACTCAGCGGAGTGAAAGTGGCGAGCAAGTTGATGAAAGAAGAAACCGGTAATTAGCCATTAGTAGTTAGTATTTAGTCTTTTCGTTTCTTGCCTCGGCCTTCAGGCCTTCACAACCAAATACCAATTACTAACTACTAAGAACTGACTTCCTAACCACCAACCCCTAACTCCTAACTCCTCTTCCGCTATCATTGAAGCAGTGCCTGACGCCTACATTCTCGCCATCGAGTCCTCGTGCGACGAAACCTCTGCGGCTGTGGTGCGCTCGGGCGAAGAAGTCATCTCGAACGTGGTGCTTTCGCAATTCTCGACGCACAAGCCTTATGGCGGCGTGGTGCCGGAACTTGCCTCCCGCGAGCATCTGCGCAACATCGTGCCGGTCGTGCGCGCTGCACTGGAACAGGCTGGCAAGACATACGAATCCGTTGATGCCATCGCCGTCACCCGCGGTCCCGGACTCGCCGGTGCACTGCTCGTAGGACTCAGTTTCGCCAAGGCCATCTGCTACGCCGTCGACAAACCACTGATCGCCGTCAATCACCTTGAAGGCCATATCCACGCCGTGCTGCTCGAGCAGCGGCAGAACGGGAATCACGAATTGGCGTTTCCTGTGCTCGCGCTTGTCGTCTCCGGCGGACACACGCATCTCTATCTCGCCGAGCGGAAGGAAAACGCCTGGACCTACTCAAATGTCGGCCACACGCGTGACGACGCTGCCGGCGAGGCTTTCGACAAAGTCGCCAAGCTTCTCGGACTTGGCTATCCCGGCGGCCCCGTCATTGATCGCCTCGCAAAGTTCGGCAATCCGAAGGCCGCAAAGTTCACGCCATCGCAGCTCAAGCATCGCGACCGCCGCGATCACGGCAAAGCCGCCGAAGATCGTCCTCACTTCGACTTCAGCTACAGCGGCATCAAAACCGCCGTTCTGCGCTACGTCGAGTTGAACAACATGCAGACGGCCATTGAAGCCCGCCGCAAAGCGCTTCTCGAAACTGCGAAGCCCACGACCGAAGACTATCGGCAACTCTGCGATCAACCCACCCTCGATCTGATCGCCTCCTTCCAGCGAGCGATCGTCGACGATCTGGTCTCGAAGACGCTCGCCGCCGCCGAGGCCTATAACGTCGCGACGCTGCTCGTTACCGGAGGCGTCGCCGCAAACACCGCCCTGCGCGAGACATTTGAGACCGAAGGCGCCCAAGCTGGACTCACGGTCTTCTTCCCTTCTCGCCCGCTTTCCACCGACAACGCCGCTATGATCGGCGCCGCCGCCTATCCCAAGTTCCTTGTCCGCGACTTCGCCCCGATGGACGTCTCCGCCGAAGCCGGCTTAGTCCTCCGCTAGGTGTTTGTGTAGGCGCAGACAGTCTTGTCTGCGCTTTGCCATCGGAGTACAACTTTGCCTCATGCCAATGCAGTACGAATACACCGCTATCCCCGAAGCCGACGTCCCTCGCGCCGCGAACCCGCTTTTCCAGCACCTGCTCGACACGTACGCCAGTGAGACCAGCAAAGTCATCACCGTGTGGCGCGCGTTTCGTTCGGAAGACATGCAGTTCAAGCCAGATCCGGCTTCGAGCTCCGTGCTCGACATCATGAAGCACCAGCTTCTCTCCGAGCGCCGCTTCTTCGCCGAATTCATAGGACTGCCCGACGAACCCGCTGCCGAGGCGCTGCTACCGACAGAGTTACGCCCGGTCGCCTTCGCCGCCCGTCACGAAGAACTCTGCAAAGCGCGTCTCTCGCGCATGGCCGATCGCAATCAGGACTGGTGGCTCGAAGTCCGTCCCTTCTTCGACGTCCAGCGGCAACGCATATGGATTTTCTGGCGACGCGTGCTCCACACCGCGCACCATCGCACCCAGCTCTCCACTTACCTTCGCCAACTCGGACACAAAATTC
>DASTGW010000029.1:0-4277 GCA_035718705.1 Terriglobales bacterium
GTGAGATCTTCCGTAGCGGCGAAGCCCCACGCACCGTCGGCCAGAACGCGAATGCCGAGGCCAAGAGATTCGGAGTCGGAGGCAGTGCCGATCTTGCCGTTCTTGGTGGCCAGGGCGCGTTGACGCTCGTCAACGATGCGAGCTTCAGCATATTGCACGCCGCGCGACTGGCAGAGATTAAGGGCCCAGGCAGCGATTTCTTTCATAATTGCGTCAACTTTTTTGTATTCAGTGACTCTGGAGCACTAAGATTTCAAGTCTGGCATCATACTATGCCGTAGACGGAACCATGGGCCCGGAGCCGGGTTTATGGTTACAGGGACGAAATGGAACTCCGAGCCATCATTCAGATCGCATTGCGAGCGCTAGCCCGCAATAAGATGCGATCGATTCTGACCATGCTGGGCATCGTGATCGGTGTCGCTGCGGTGATTGCCATGGTGGCGATCGGCCAAGGCGCGCAACAGCAGGTCCAGAGCCAGATTGCGTCCATGGGATCGAACCTTCTATTCGTCAGCGCAGGCAGCGTGAACCGTGGCGGTATTCGCATGGGCGGCGGCGCGACAAAGACACTGGTCGATAGTGACGTGCAGGCGATCGTGCAGCAGATCCCTTCGGTGGCCGCAGCGGCGCCCGGTTCGCAATCGAGCCAGCAGGTCGTTTACTCCGGGCAGAACTGGATGACCCGCATCCAAGGCACAACCCCCGAGTACTTCACGGTCCGCGACTGGCCCATGGCGCAAGGCACGAGCTTTAGTTCCGACGATGTTCGCATGGCTTCAAACGTGGCGGTGATTGGCGAAACGGTCAGGCAGAACCTGTTTGCCGGGACCGATCCGATCGGGCAGACCATTCGCATCGGGACCCTACCATTTACAGTGGTGGGGCTGCTGATCGCCAAAGGGCAGTCGGGAATGGGTGCCGACCAGGATGACGCGGTGTTTGTTCCCATTTCCACCCTGCAGAAGAAGATCACCGGGCAGGACTGGCTCAGCTACATCATGGTGTCGGCGAAGTCGCAACAGGCCAGTTACGCCGCGCAGCAGGAGATCACTTCGCTGCTACGCGATCGTCATCGCATTCAACGCGGTCAGGACGACGACTTCATGGTTCGCAACCTGGCTGATGTGGCGCAACTCGCCGACCAGAACTCTCAGGTCATGACCATGCTGCTGGCGTCAATCGCCGGCGTTTCGCTCGTGGTTGGCGGCATTGGCATCATGAACATCATGCTCGTCTCGGTTACGGAGCGAACGCGCGAGATCGGTATCCGCATCGCGATCGGCGCGACCGAGGAAGACGTTCAGCGTCAGTTCCTGACGGAGAGCATGGTCATGAGCATGCTGGGCGGTTTGATCGGCGTGGTGATCGGGATTCTTACCTCGGTGGTGATCAGCAACTCACTGCATTGGCCGGTGCTGGTTTCCCCGTTATCGATAGTGGTGGCGGTGGCGTTCTCGATTGGAGTAGGCGTGTTCTTTGGCTATTATCCGGCGAAGAAGGCATCGCGACTGGATCCGATCGAAGCGCTTCGTTACGAATAAGCCTTCCTTTTAGGGGCAGGAAAGCATCGAATGATCCTGAGTACCGGGACGCTCGATGCCTAGAAAACGCCGTGGATTCGCCTCCCATCATTCCTTGAGCCTCGCAGTTGGTGTGATCCTGTTTGGGCTGATTGTTCTTTACTCAGTTTCGAACCCGCAGAAACATGTGGGTTCGTTCTTTGGGAACGCCATCGCAGACTGGAGCGGTTTGCTGGTGATCGTGCTGGCGACCAAACACTTGTACGAGACGGGATCGGCAGAGAGCCGTAAGCCTCCGCATCCGTTAGTGCGCCGGATTCCACAGGCGATCCGCAATCACTCCCTTACGATCTTTCTACTGATCACGGGAGCAGGATGGGTGGTGCTCTTTCTGCGTATGGATCCGGAGGCGCGTTGGGGACAGGTGGTGGGAAACATCGTGTCCGAGTGGACGCAGATCATCGGAACGGTCTTGCTCACCAAGAAGCTAAGAGAAGTGCACTCGAAGGAGAGTAACCGGTGAGTTAAGCAGCTTCTTAGGTGCGGTGGTAAGTAGAAGACCCGATTGTTTGTAGCTGGATTTCGTCCCAGAATGATTTTGCAAGACGAAGAACATAGGGGAACCGGCTTCGGGGGAGGGCGGTTCCCCTCTTTCTTTTTACCTGTCTTTCCGCACCAACTAACATGTAGCACTGTGCGGACCCTAAACCTTAAAGAAGACATGCCGACTGTGGCTGTGGCCATGGCTCGCCTGGAACGTGAATTGAATCTCGCGAGGTCAAGCCGCGTTTCCGTCTTGAAGATCATCCACGGTTACGGATCTTCGGGACGTGGGGGCGACATCCGCATAGCTCTGCAGAAGGCGCTGGTTGAGAAGACGCAAAGTGGTGAGATTCAAACGGTGATCTTTGGCGAGGATTGGCGGATTTCTAACGAAGCGAGTTGGGCGCTGATAAAGAAATGGCCGGAGCTGAAGCAGGACTCCGACCTTGGACGCGAAAATCGCGGGATCACAATCGTGGTGCTGTGAATCGGGACTAGGTGCTGTCGATCGAAGTGCCGGGATGGGCGACGATCTGCAGCACGCGAATCGTAATCGACGAGAGCTGGTGCGCGGAAGCGGCGGCTTGCGGCGGATCGCGATGGAAGTGGTACACGACTTCGACGACGCGGAAGCGACGCGGCTTGCCGCGATAGTCATCGAGGGTGACAAATTCCCCTTCACGCGGGATCTGATCGAGACCATGCAGTCCGGCGATTCCGACACGTTCTCCGGAATTGGCTTCGATGAAGGCAACGCATCCGGAAGGTTCGTGCGCCTGTTGCGGAGCCAATCTTGCTTGCGGTTGGGAACCGGCGAATTCCGAAGAAATCAATAACTGACGTGCCTTGGAGAGCTCGGCTCCATGCTTGGCGCAAATTTTTGCGGCAAGCGTTTCCGGCTCGCGAAGGAGTCCGAGGAAAAGATGTTCGGTGCCGACGTGCTGGTGGCCGAGCGCCTCGGCCTCTTCGGCAGCGTACGTCAGGGCGCGCTTGGCGGCGGCCGTGAAGGGGATGTCGGCTGAAGCATTGATCTCGCGCGGCGTGCTGGAGGCGATCACGTCGTTACGGAGCATGTCGATGTGATCGAGGCCGGGAAGATAGCGCAATAAGTGATGGCTTTCGCGAGTGAGGCCGAGGAGCAGGTGTTCGTTGTCGATTTCACGGGCACCAAGTTCGGCCGCCTCGTAGCGGGCGACGAAGATGGTGCGGCGTGCGCGTTCACTGTATTTCTCAAACATGGGCGGCTAGGCAGGATAGCACGAGGGGTTTAGCGAAGAAGTGACGCCAATCGCGACCGCAGCTGTCCCGCCGATACAAGATGATGGGGTACTCTCATGGGAATACCCAAGCGGCTCGGTATACCCCTCCCCCTGCATAATACCTAAATACGGCAATCTAAAGCAGTTAAGTGCCGATAATTGAAAACACGGGACTTACCTGCCGAGCGCTCGCCAATCCGGCATTCAGTAAAAGCGTTTCTCAATCGTCGTTTCAGTTCTCGGTTGTCAAAGATCGTCACGAAGATCTGTTGCTTCATTCTCCATTTTCAGTGTGGAGAAAAGGGAAAGGTGGTGAGGCGCGCGGAGCGTCTTCACCACCCTCTATTTTCAGATTAGCAAATGGGGGTGGGTGACCAGACAAGGGGAGCGAAAAAAATATGTAGTTTGGTTCCGAAAGAGGAAGAGTGGGTGCGGCGTCGGGCTGACGGCCTCCGCAGTCGGTGGCGCACTCCCATGCGGGAGCGCTGGAGAGTTTGCTCGGGAGGTCATCCCAGGGCTAACGCCCTGGGCTAAAAGTTGTGTCGCCCGCTGGCGCGGGCTGAGTTCGAAGTGGAACGGACTTGGTCGGGATACCTAACGCCCGTGGTAGGCCGGCCCTTTCCAAACGCAGGAAAGGACGGGCACCCAACAGCCCCACTCAACCAACGGCAGGCTAAGGGGCACTACGTTGTAGATTGGAAGCATGACAGTTAAACGGATGGACAACGTAGGGATCGTCGTCGAGGACCTGATGGCGGCGATTGATTTCTTTCGCGAACTTGGGCTTGAGCTCGAAGGACGGGGAATGGTGGAAGGAGAATGGGCGGGACGTGTGACGGGGTTGGGCGATCAGAGCGTGGAGATCGCCATGATGCGCACGCCGGACCGCCACAGCCGGCTCGAGCTCTCGCGGTTTCTGAAGCCGGCGACGGTCGCGGATCACCGGAACGCG